>JALVRF010000001.1 GCA_027025175.1 Candidatus Aminicenantota bacterium
GAATTTTACAGGTATTGGGCCGATAAAGTTTCCGATAAAACCCTGAAACAGGTCTTCCTCAGGTTCGCAGAAGAAGAGGAAAAGCACGAAAGAAAAATACGGGAAGCAAAGGAAGGGAAAGCAACCTTGAAACCCAGAGGAGAAGTTATGGACCTGGGCATATCTGATCTGCTAATTGAGATTAAGCCCAGCGAAAATATGGATTATCAGGAAGCCCTCAGGGTAGCCATGCAAAGGGAGAAGGCCTCTTTTAAACTGTACACAGAACTTGCCGAAATGGCAGAGGACGAAAACACCAGGAACCTTTTTCTTATCCTTGCCCAGGAGGAGGCAAATCACAAGCTAAGATTAGAAACCATCTACGATGATATAGTCTATTCGGGAAATTAAATCTTTCCTTCTATTGTCTTCCCTATCTATGGGAGAACTGGGGAGTATCTATGTGATGAATAATGTAACGGTATTCCCTGGGGGTTATGGAGTTTTCCCACCGGTGAAGGAGGCGGGCAGAAAGGGTGAAACCGAAGAAAATGAGTAATATGAGTGTTAGATAAAATCCAGGACTTACGGTCTTTCTTCCTGCCCTCAAGTTCAGGGTATCCGGAACCGGGCAAACATCCACGCAGCGGAAGCAAGAGTTGCACTCGTCCGAATGAACAGTTTTTACCAGGTGGACCTTTATGTGGGAGGGGCAGGCATAGGTGCAGAGTTTGCAATCGGTGCAGGTTTCCAGTCTCCTCTTTATTTTTAAAGGGCTAAGAAGGCTTAGGGCTCCCAGCAGGGCACCGTAGGGGCAGAGATACCGGCACCAGAAATTCTTTATGGGAATGGAAAGAAGGGCGAAGGAAATTATAACCATAAGGGAAAAGGTGGAAATCCTCTCGAAAAACAGGAGCATTTTTATGTCCGCAGCCCTGTTGTAGGGACCGTAAATGAACGAGGATAGGACATTGAGGTCCATTTTGAAGAGAATGTCCCAGAGAAAAAGGCCAAGGACTATGTATTTTATGCTTCGCAGGAGGTAATCCAGGGCCCGGGGAAGGCGGACATTTCCCCTGAAAATTTTTTCCCCCAGTTTCCAGAGGTATTCCGACAGAAAACCAATGGGGCAAACCCAGGAGCAGAATCCTCTTTTCAATAAAAGACCCATGGTGAGAAAGGCAAGAAGGAAAACCGTCGCCGCGGGATGGATGGAGTTAAGGATTCCTGTTATGGCCCAGTACTTTAGCCCCACCAGGCCGCTCAGGGGCAGGAAAGCCTCCACCCCCGGAGGACGGCTGATTCCCCCTTTGTCAATGTGGTGAACGAAGAGAACGAATCTCCATCCCGTATAAACGGATGCCAGGGCAAAGAAAACCTGGGAGGCCAGCCTTAATTTCTGTCCCTTTCCCTTGAATTTAAGTTTTATCCTCTTCATGAAGTAATTTCTTGGAGAAGGGGCAGAATCCTGTCGTGATATATATTATCGATCTCGTATTCTCTCATTACCCTCCGGAACATCCGGGAAGAGGGATGGGCCTTTAGGAAATCCATCATTTTCTTAGCAATGGTATTGGGAGGCTCCTCCAGGGAAAAGAAGAGAACATCCTCCTTTCCCACCTCCCTGAAGGGTTTTATGTCAGAACAGATTATGGGAAGTTTCAGAAGCCCTGCCTCTAAAAGGGGAAGTCCGAATCCCTCCTGTCTGCTGGGGAGGAATACCGCATCACTTATCTGGTAAAGTTCCCTTAGCATCCTCCGGTCAGGAACCACCATGGCCCCTCCGGATAATCTGAGGTCCGTGAGGATGACGAAGTCCTTCTGCAGAGAAAATTTTCTTATAAGCGAAAGAAGTTCCCGGTGATATTCCCGGGAGTCCCTGTTATGGGGGTCGTATTTTCCCGTAAGGAGAAATTTCGCCCTGAGGCCTTCTTTTTTGAGTTCCGCCAGGACTTCTATGGCCAGTTCAATGTTCTTTCTTCTCACCATCCTGAAGGGAATTATCACCACAAGGTCAGCTCTGAAGATGTCCAGTTCCCTTAGGACTCTTATGGTGGTGTGGTGGAATTCAAAGAAACTCACCGGGTCCACCCCATTGGTTATGGGTGTTACCCCTGTGCCGTAGAGTTCCTCAAACTGCTTAGCCCTGGACTCGGTCACCGCCACATAGGTTATCTTGGGATGAGGTTTTTTTAGAACATTCCAGGGAGGTTTTTCTAAGTACTCCGGATAATCCGGGGAAAAATAGGGGGAGTCGTGTCCCCAGGAAATTACTTTTATAAATTCCTCATCCGCCATTTTTAAGATTGCTAAGGTCAGGGGGAGGTTAAAGGGCATGGAGAGAACATTGTGGGCTATAAGCACTTCGGTGTCGCTCAGAACCCTCCTTAAAAAGCGGTAAATCCTCTTTGAAAGGGAATAAATTCTGGAGTGTTCTCCCTTCTTTATGGAAAGTTGGTGGGCGTTTAATATTGCCCTGTTTCTTGAGGAGAGGAGCGGATGGAAAAGTATCTCGTATTTTCTGGAGAATTCCCCTCCATCCCCGGCCAGAATAGAAACATGGTGATGATGTCTGTGAAAAAGTTCGGCCTGCTGGCGTATTACCTCCTCCACCCCTCCTATTACTGGAGGCACCGAGTAATGAAGAAGGGCCACCGAAGGCTTCCTCATTCAAAACTCCTTACCAAGGGAACGAGCCTGGTCTCAAGGAGCCTGTAGGAAAAATTTTCTAAGGCTAAGCGATAATTCCTTTCCACGGCCCTCTTTAGGGCCTCAGGATTTTCTAAGTAATAAACTATCTTTCCAGCCACTGCAGGAGTGACGAATCCCTCAAAGGATGCCACCTCAAAGCCAAGGGGTTCTATGTCGGCTATGTATATGGAATAACGGTTCAAGAAAATGAGTTTCTTGAAATAAACCGCTTCCAGAAAGGCATTGCCAAAACCCTCGTATCCCGAAGGATATGTTACCAGGTCCGCATTTTTGTAGACATCATCCAGAGTGTATATCCCATGCCTCTGATCCCTTTCCTCTCCTATGATTTCCTGAATGAAAATGAGTTCAACCCCGGTCTTTTCCCCGTACCACAGGATTCTTTCCAGGTATTCGTCCCCTTCATCCCCTGTGGAATGGCTTATGACCAGTGCGGGTCTCCTGAGGGGGAGCAGGGCAACCAGGTCTATGGCCTTTTCAATGTTCTTTCGGGGAACAACCCTGGTGGGTTGAAGAATAAAGAGGTCCCCTGGCCCAAATCCCAATCGGGAGCGCAATGTTTTACCGTATTCGTCAAGAGGATCTGGTGGTTTTTCGTATTGGTAAACATTGGGGATGAGCACTGCGGGCATTCCCTTTCTGAAGGTTAACTGCTGTAGGGCTATGGAATTTATCACCACATTCTTTATGTTGTTCAGGAAGGGAGGGAAGGCAGTGGAAAGGTAATCGGGACAGGCGGTTATTAAAAACCTGTCCCTTTCCCAGTAAAAATCGTGATGGTGAGCAATGGTGGGTAAGAAGGTTTCGGCGGCGAATTCGGTAAGGGCAAGGCCTAAGGGAATGTTCATGGGAATGGACAGAGCATTTTCCGCAATGATGAGGTCAATACCGCATTCTTCAACGAATTTTCTTATCACCCTTTTCATGTGGTTTTTGAGAACCTCTACCCGCCGGGAAACTTCCTCAGGACGGTGCTTTTTCCCAAAGCAGTGGCTCTGAATTTCCTTTATCTCCGGATGCTTGAAGTGGAAAATCTCTTCCTTAATGCATCCGTCAAAACTCCTGTCAAGTTCACCAGATAGGAAAAAGGTCTCATACCCGTTTCCCCTGAGAACCTCTGCCCATTTTTTCGTCTCTAAGGTTACCCCGTCTGTTCCTGCGAATCTCGTGGAAATAAAACCTATTCTTTTAATTTTTCCCATTTCTCATGAGTTCCTTTTTGAGGGCAATCAATCTCTCGCTATAGCGGACAGGGTATTTTTCCGGGTTCCTGAGTTTTTTCACCCCTTCAGGAAGTTTTGAAATTTCCTCCCGAACCCTCTTTCTGATTTCATTCAGACCTTCAGCATAAAGGGATTTTCCATCCTTCATCCTCAAAGAAGTAAGGGAGAACAGGTCTTTCTCCCCGGGTTTCTCCCCTGCCAGGGTTATGTAATCCCCCGAATACTTGTCATCCTTATATTTTCTCCAGAGACGGCACCTTCCGGGCAGGGAAACCTTGGTGGGGTCCGAGGAAAGTTTAATCCTGGGACTCCATTTTCCTTTTTCCTTAATGGCAGCCAGTTTGTAAACCCCGCTGAGATAGGGGCAGTCCGCTGAGGTGAGAAGCCTGGTTCCCACCCCCCAGGCATTTATTTTCGCTCCCCTTTTCTTTAACGCCTCAATCTTATACTCGTCCAGGTCCCCTGAACCCACGATTATGGGGTTTTCAAATCCCTCCCTTTCCAGCATTTCCCAGGCCTTGAGGGAAAGGGTGTAAAGGTCCCCGGAATCCAGCCTTATCCCTGGTCTGAAATTCAACCCCCTTTCTCTCATCTCCCTGAAGACCCTCAGGGCATTGGGAAGGCCGCTTTTCAATGTGTCATAGGTATCCACTAAGAGAATGGGGTTTTCCGGATATACTTCTGCGTAAGCCCTGAAGGCCGAGAGTTCATCGGCAAAACCCATGACCCAACTATGGGCCATGGTTCCTGAAACAGGGATGGAAAATTCCCTTCCTGACTGGACATTGGAGGTTGCCGCACAGCCCCCGATGTAGGCTGAGCGGGAGGCGAAGAGCCCTCCGTTGGGCCCATGGGCCCTCCTCAGGCCGAAGTCCAGGACCGGGTCCTGCCAGGCCGCAAGAACCACCCTTGCCGCCTTGGTGGCTATCAACGATTGGAAATTTATGTAATTGAGAACCAGGGTCTCCACTAATTGAACCTGAAGCAGGGGGCCTTCAACCCTTATAACGGGCTCGTGGGGAAAGACCACCCTCCCTTCCTCCGGGGCATAAATGTCTAAGGAGAAACTGAGTTCCTGCAGGTAGCCGAGAAATTCCTCACGGAATTTTCCCGTGCTTCTCAGGTAATCTATTTCCTCCTGCCGAAAGCGCAGGTCCTTTAAGGCTTCCAGCAAGGGCTGAAGACCAGCAAAAACCACAAAACCTGAACCGCAGGGAGAAGACCGGAAGAAATATTCAAACGCAGCCCTTTTCTCACCCATGCCATGGATGAAATAACCCTGGGCCATGGTAAGTTCGTAAAAATCGGTGAAGAGGGCTGAGGAAAATCTATCCATGAATTTCTTGGCTCCTTATAAATTTAACCCCGGCGGAGCGCATCTCCTGAATAGCCTTAGCGAGGTTTCCCGGAGGAGCATCCACCCCTCTTGAGGCATCCTCAATTACGAAAACTTCATAACCCAGTTTAATCCCATCCAGGGCGGTATTTTTCACGCAGTAATCCGTGGCAAGACCGCAAACGAAAAGCCTTTTGATTCCCCTCTTTTTAAGAATCTCGTCCAGGTCCGTTCCCTCAAATCCGCTGTATGCTTCTTTGTCCCTTTCGGTGGCCTTGCTTATTATAATGGCCTGCTCCGGAACCTTAAGTTCTGGATGGAATTCTGCCCCCGGGGTGCCAGCCACACAATGGGGAGGCCAGGAGCCGTCCTTGAACCGGGGATTTTCGCTGAAACTTATGTGGTGCGGAGGATGCCAGTCCCTGGTGAATACTGCGGTCTTAAAATAGGGGAGTAGCGAATTTATTACCGAAACCACCCTGTCCCCGTCCGGCACAGGTAACGCACCTCCCGGACAGAAATCCCTCTGCACATCCACGACTATGATGGCGTCCTTTTCTCCTATCTTCATAGGAAAATTAAATATCAGATTGTCCTGCAAAGGTCAACTTTAAGACTGATTTTTTCTCATTTTAGGGTCTGTCCCTTTTTGGGCATAAATGAGGGAAACAAAAACTTGAAAAATTTTTCTCGGTGATATATAATGACTTTAGAAAATAATAAATGGAGGAATTATGAGGTTATTTAAAATCAAGAAACAAAACCTCATTCCCTTCCTCCGGGGCCTTGAGGGATTCGGAGAACTCTGGGGCCCTGTGAAGAAGGGGAATAATTTCGTCTATGTCAGGGCCAAACCTGAAGATTTTGACCTGACTGCTCTAAGAACCATAATCCCGGCGAAAAAATTCTTCCTACCATCCAAGTTTACCTCCTTAAAGTTCAGGGATAACCGGTGGGAAGACAATTACCGTCCCCGCAAACGGGTGATTTTCGGCCTTCATCCCTGTGAAATCCACGCCCTCAATATCTACCATAAGTTTTACACCAGGCTCTATCCGGATCCCTATTATCTCAGGTCCAAGGCGGCTACGCTGGTGGTGGGACTTTCCTGCATCCCCGACGAGCATTGTTTCTGTTATGCCACCGGGACTTCCACGGTGAACGAAGGTTTTGACCTTTTCCTCACCGACCTGGGAGACAGATTCCTGGTCTGGGTGGGTTCCCCCAGGGGAGAGGATTCCCTTAAACTGGTGGAAAAATTTCTGGAGGAAGCCACTCAGGAGGATATTTCCAGATATGTTTCCTGGAGAAAGAAGAGGGACGCTTCTTTCAAACTGAAGGTTGACCTGGACGGAATGCCTGAGATCGTATCCTTCAGTTACGATTCACCCATCTGGGAAAAGATGGGGAATGCCTGCCTCAGTTGTGGAACCTGCACTATGGTTTGTCCAACCTGCACCTGTTTTGACCTGGAGGACGAATACGACCTGAAAAGGGATGAAATGAAGAGGGATAGGTTCTGGTATTCCTGCGTTTTCAGGGAATACTCCATGGTGGCAGGGGGACATAATTTCCGTGAGGCCAGGAGCGAAAGGCTTAAACTCTGGTATACACATAAACTCGTGGGATTCATGAGCGAGTACGGATCCCCGGCGTGCACCGGATGCGGCAGGTGCGAAGTTTCCTGTCCTGTGGGGATAAATGTTATATCCGTGGTAAGGGCATTAAGAAACGAAAGGAGCACCGCCCTCTGGGTGAAAATGGAGGTGGAAAATGCATGAGGTTTTTTATAAACAGGAAAATCCCTACATGCCTGAGAGGGCAAGGATAGTAAGGAAATACGACCTCACTGAAGATGTCCGTTTCTTCCAGGTGAGGGTATGCGATCAGGAGAAGGTTTTTACCCTAACTTCCACCTATTCTCCCGGGCAGTTCATGATGATATCTCTTCCCTTTGTGGGGGAGGCTCCCTTTTCCATAACTTCCACCCCTTCAAGGCCAGGACTTTTCGAGTTCTGCATAAGGAAAGTGGGGAGGCTTACCTCAAGGCTCTTTGAACTGGAGGAGAATGACTTCATCTGGCTCAGGGGGCCCTTTGGCAACGGATTCCCTGTGGAAAACATGATGGGAAAGGACCTTCTCTTTGTGGCAGGAGGACTGGGTGCTGCTCCCCTGCGTTCCCTTCTTCTTTACGCCTTAGACAACAGGGACCTTTTCGGAAAACTCTTTTATCTTCACGGAGCCAGAACTCCCAGGGACATGCTTTTCAGGGAGGAGTTCTTCCAACTAAAACAGAGGAGGGATTTTCAGTGCTACCTCACCGTGGACGAAGACCCGGAGGAGAATTGGCCCTTTGATAAGGGAGTTGTTACCAGTCTCTTCAAATACGTGAAGGTTAATCCCAAGAACACTGCAGCCGTGGTTTGTGGACCTCCGGTAATGTATAAATATGTGGTTCAGGAATTCATGAAACTCGGGATTCCCGATGCCAACATATACATGACCCTGGAGAGGAAGATGAAATGCGGTATGGGAAAATGTGGCCAGTGTGTGGTGGGGCACAAGTATGTATGTGTGGACGGTCCTGTTTTCACCCTCTGGGATGTTAAAAACATAAAGGGACTCATATAAGGAGGGAATAATGGCCAAGCCTAAAATAGGAATTTACGGTCTTACGGGATGCGCCGGGGACCAGTTAAACATACTCAATTGCGAGGATGAACTTTTAAAGATATTTGATATCTTTGAGATAAAATCCTTCGTCATGGCCTCCAGCGCCACCGATGAGGAATCTTCCCTGGATGTTGCCTTTGTGGAAGGCTCGGTCTCCACGGAAAAGGACCTGGAAGACCTGAAGGAGATAAGGAAGAAGGCAAAAATCCTTGTAGCCATAGGACACTGCGCGGTATACGGTGGGGTCCAGGCCATGTTTATGGACCGGGAATGGGAGAAAATGTACAGGAAGGTTTACGGGAAAAAGAACGCTGTTACCCTTACCAAACCCCTTCCGCCAAAACCCATTGCCTCATATGTCAAAGTGGACGCGGTGCTTCCGGGCTGTCCCATTGAAAAGGAGCCCTTTCTTAAACTGGCAGGACTCCTGGCCAAGGGGGTAATTCCCCGCCATCCTGATTTTCCCGTTTGTGCAGAGTGCAAGTGGAAGGAGAACGAGTGCCTTCTCCTGAAGGGTGAGATTTGCCTGGGGCCCCTTACTAATTCGGGATGCGGAGCCATTTGCCCATCCCTTAATGTTTCCTGCATCGGATGCTGGGGTCCCATAGAAAAGGAAAACTGGGAGGCCGAGGCCTTCCTTCTTAAAGAAAGGGGATTCAGCACCGAGGATATAGTTAAGAGGTTCTCCATTTTCGGGGGACAGGAGAGGGCAGAGAAACTGAAGAAATACCTGGAATCCAAGGAGGGATGAGATGGAGAGAAAAGTATTCATAGAACCCGTGGCCAGGGTGGAAGGTCACGGAGGGATTGAAGTTTTCGTTGAGGGAAACAGGGTAAAGGATGTGAGGGTGGACATATTTGAAGGACCAAGGCTCATTGAGGAGTTGGTCCGGGAAAAACTCCCCGAAGAGGCAATATCCATAACTTCAAGAATCTGCGCTATTTGCTTCGTTTCCCACAGGCTTGCGGACATAAGGGGCCACGAAAGGGCCCTTTGGGTGGAGCCGTCAGAAAAGACTAAACTCCTGAGAAAACTTGCCCATTACGGTGAAATGATAGAGAGCCATTCCCTCCATTATTACCTCCTGGCCCTTCCTGATTATCTGGGTTATCCCGATGCCATATCCATGATGAAGGCCTTTCCCAGGGAAGTTAAGGGAGCCTTAGAACTCAAGAAATACGGAAACAGGATTATGGAGATAGTGGCAGGAAGGAGGGTTCACGGAGAAAACATGAGGATAGGAGGGTTTGGTTCCCTTCCCTCGGAGGAGGACCTGGACTGGATTGCAACCATGGCCCACAGCCTGATACCGGAAATAGAAAGGGGACTTTCCGTCTGGGCCAAAATAAATGTTCCTGACTACATGGAGGAGAAAACCACCTTTGCATCGGTCTGGCCCGAGGATGGCTCCTTTGGTTTCACTGCGGATACCATAAAGATTTCCGACGGAACAGAACTTCCTGCCGATGAATATAAGACCCTTACCAACGAATATGTGGCCCCCCATTCCTTCTCCAAGAGGTGTCGCTACAAGGGAAAACCCTACACCGTAGGAGCCCTTGCCAGGGTGCTTCTCATGAGCGAAAGGCTGGACGGGGAGGCCAAAAAATGGTTCAAAAAGTATTACAACGAAAGATGGTGGAAGAATCCCCATTACAATAACATAGCCCAGGCCATAGAACTTCTGTTCTGCTTGGAGAAAATCCCGGCCCTGGTGGAAGATATAAAAAAGGCGGATTACTACGAAGCCGGCCCATCCAGACAATCCGGTTCAGGAACCGGTCTCGTGGAAGCGCCCCGGGGACTTCTCATTCACCATTATGAGATAGAAGAAGGCAGGGTAAAAGAGGCCGACTTTGTCATCCCCACAACCCAGAACCTGGACGATATGGAAAAATACATAAAAATAGCGGCTCAGAAACTCATAGACCAGGGGGAGGAGGAACTGGAACTTCCCCTGGAAATGATAATGAGGGCCTATGACCCCTGCATAAGTTGCAGCGTCCACCTGGTTAAGGTTATAAGGAAGTAAGGGCGATTTAAAGAAGGGAATTTTTTCGAAATTTAAAAATAAGCAGCGACGGCCTTCTATCCCTGGAAGGGGAAATCTTCTTGACAAAAAAATCCCATGCTCCTATAAGTATGGTATGGAGTTCTTAAAAAGAGGTGAGAAATGAGGAAATTTCTTCCCTTGTTTCTGATAGTTTTTTTAGGATTATGGGGAGTTTTATCCTCCGGAACAAACTCTGGAAACCGTAAACTTACACCCATAACCTTAAAGGATTATTTCCACGCTCCCAACATGCACCCTGTGATTAAACTTCTGGACGAAGATGGAAATCCGGTAATAAAAACCGGAAAGCCAGTAAGCACCCGTAAAACCTGCGGTCAATGCCACGACTACGACTTCATAACCAGCGCCTACCATTTTCAGCAGGGGGCCAACGAATGGGATGTAGAGTGGGGAAATAAAAATAAGGAGGTGGGGTCCATTTCCCCCGGTATGTTCGGAAGACAGTACGATTATCCCTATTACCACATGACCCCTCCAGACTGGAAAAAATACGGTTTTCTTTTTGAATACGGAAGGCCCAACTGGGCCCTTCAATGCGGAATCTGCCACCTGGGAGGAGGGCCCACGGAATTCAGTTTTTCAGGGAAGAGGCTGGATACTATCCCTGAGGGTCAGGTGAAGGAGATGGACCCGGACTTCTATTACTGGGACAGGAAATCCAATGTTTTCAGAAAATGGGACTGGAAGAGGTCCGGGGTAAGGGAGGCCAATTGCTTGGTGTGTCATACCCCCAATTACAGCAAGGGAATTCAGGACCAGAGAACCACCGGGCACGGAATGTTTAAAGTTCCCCATTTTTCCTCATCCACCTCGGCGGGTCTTATAACCACCGGGGTAGTGGAAAAGGTGACCGATGACGGAAGGGTAATTTATAACCCCAGGGCCTTTTATCCTGATGGAAGGGTGAAACCCGAATATTTAAGAATAACCGGAAGTTTTGCCAGGAAGGACGCCTGCCTCCAGTGCCATGCAGCGCCGGTTATAAACGGGCATGTGAACCCCTGGTATAACTATCCTGTGGTTAAAACAGTAAACCGTGGAGTTTTGAGAAAAGGTTTTGTCTGGTCAGGGAAAAACATTTCGCAGATCAGGGACAATATAAAGGACAAGGAGAAATTAAACTTTCCATGGGATGTTCACGCTAAAGCCGGGCTGGAGTGTCTTGACTGCCATGTTATGGGAAATACTCCTCAGTCCTCTTCCTTTACGGAATATGTGAAGAGGCCCAATCACAACTTTGGTAAAGGTCATCCCCTGACCTGGAGAGTAAGAACTGACCTGGATTTTACCGTAAAAAGATGTGGCGCCTGTCATGATGCCGAAAAGGAGGGCCACGACTGGCTTCCGGAGAAGGAACTTCACCTGAAAAAGGTCTCCTGTGAAACATGCCACATGCCCAGGAATCATTACTGGATGCTCAATTCCTTCAATTTCGCCTTTCCCTATACAGAACCGTTCTCCAAGGGGGTAAAGGTGGAAAGGGCCTGTGGCGATGCTCCCCAGCGTTTTACCATACTCGGAGTAAAGGGCAACCCCCTTACCGATCATAACGCCGAAATTACAGGTTTTTATCCCCTCTATATTCCCAGAAATCTTGAAAAGAACGGGGAAAAGAAGATAGTTCCCTACGGTGTTACCTTCTCCCTCCACTGGGTTGACGATGCCACGGGGAATAGGGTTTATTTCTCCCAGATTTTGAACGCCTTTTTTGTAAGAAAAGGCGATGTCTGGGTGCCCAAAAAGGAGGTTCTCAAGGTCTTTGACGCCAACAGGGACGGCAAGATAGACGATGAGGAGGCCCTTTTTGATACCCAGGAGAAGGTGGCCCTGGCCCGGAAACTTCTTAAAGCCCAGGGAGTCAAGGACCCACAACTTGAAATAGTGGCCATCCCAAACACCTTAGTTCACAATATAGCCCCTAAAGAGCAGGCCATAAAGAGCTGCGATACCTGCCACAGTGATAACTCCAGGATTTTCAACCAGGGGAAGTACTCCAGGGTAATTTTTGACCGTCCGGTTCTCTTTAAAAGGTCCTACATATATAACGTGGGTTACCGGGGCATAGAAATCGCCAGGGTGAAGGATGGAAAAACACTCTGGACCAACGAATATCTGCTTAAAGATTACCATCTGGTAGGGGCCCTTGCCCCGGAAAGCGAGGCTTCCAGAGCCCTTAAGGCCGTGGAGGTTCTGGGGCTGGTTGTTCTTATTTTCACCCTCGCAGGGGTCCTCTTCCACATTATGGGAAGGGTTATTATCCCCAAGAAATAGGAGGTAAAAATGGAAAGAAATTATGTTTATCCTGCCTCGGATAGAATATGGCACTGGATTCACGCCATTTCCATAACCATGCTGGTTTTGACAGCCATCCCCATTCACTTCCCATCCCTGAGATTTGTGGATTTAAAAATCGCAGTTAATATCCACACTTTCTTCGGGCTCCTGGTGGCCTTTGATTTTATCCTTTACCTCATAAACATGTTCTTTTACGGAAGCATAAAAAATTACCTCCCCAGGTCTGGAGATGGAAAACAGGCTATTATGATGGCCAAGTATTATCTATGGGGCATCTTCCGGGGAGAGGAGGAACCCTTCCATCCGAAGCCCGGAAGAAGGCTCAATGCCCTTCAAAAACCCGCTTACTTCGTGGTTATGTTCATTATGGTTCCCCTCCAGATATTCACCGGGCTATTGATATGGAAGGCAGCGGAGGCAGAATCTTTAATCAATTCCCTGGGAGGACTGAGGACAATCTCCACGATACATATTGCCAATGCATACCTTTTTGCTGCTTATCTCCTTTTCCACATTTACCTGGGAACCACCGGAAAGACCTTCTGGTATTTCTTTAAGGTTATGATTACCGGATATGCCGACGAATAGGAGAAGATAGATGTTTGAAAGGGAAGTTTACGAAAAAAGAAGGGAGAAATTACGGGAGATTTTAGAGGATGGATTGGTATTAATCCTGGGAAACGATGAGGCTCCCATGAACTATCCTGCCAACCCATATCACTTCCGCCAGGATAGCAATTTTCTTTATTTCTTCGGCCTTGACGAGCCAGGCCTTGCCGGGATCATGGACATGGAAGAGGAGGGCGGGGACATAATCTTCGGCGATGACATAGATGTGGAGGATGTTATATGGATGGGTCCCAGTCCTTCACTGAAGGAAAAGGCGGAGCAGGTTGGGATCAAGAAAACCCGTCCATTCAATTCCCTTCAGGATTTCTTGAGGGATGCCATTTCCCGGGGAAGGAAGGTTCATTTCCTTCCCCCTTATCGGGGAGAACACCTCCTTAGACTGGCCCATCTTCTCGGCATAAGGCCCGAGGCAGTAAAACACTGGGTTTCTGTGGATTTGATCAGGGCGGTGGTGGAGTTGCGTTCTGTGAAAGGGCCAGAGGAAATTCAGCAGATGGAAATTGCCTCTGACATAACCGCTGAGATGCACCTCAGGGCCATGAAAAGGGCCAGGGCAGGTATGTATGAGAGGGAACTTGCCGGAGAGATTGAAGGCCTGGCAATTTCCCTGGGAGGATATATCTCCTTTCCTGTAATCCTTACCATAAGGGGAGAGATTCTGCACAACCATTATCACGGCCATATATTGAGGGAAGGTCAACTTTTACTGGTAGATGCCGGGGCGGAAAGCCCTCTCCACTATGCCGGTGATATGACCAGGACCTTTCCTGTCTCCGGAAAATTTACTCCCAGGCAAAAGGAAATTTACGAAATAGTCCTTTCTGCCCAGAAAAAGGCCATAGAGAACATAAAACCCGGGGTTTATTACAGGGAGATTCACCTCCTTGCCGCCAGGATCATGGCTGAAGGCCTTAAGGAATTGGGCCTAATGAAGGGGGATGTGGAGGAGGCCGTGAGCCAGGGAGCCCATGCTCTTTTCTTTCCCCATGGCCTGGGCCACATGATAGGACTTGATGTTCACGACATGGAGGGCTTAGGGGAGGACTATGTGGGATACGACGAGACGGTGAAAAGAAGCGATCAGTTTGGTCTTGCCTATTTGAGGCTGGCGAGGAAACTTCAGGAAGGATTCACCCTGACCGTGGAGCCGGGCATCTATTTCATCCCTGCCCTTATAGAAAAATGGAAGGGCGAGGGGAAGCACCGGGAATTCATCGACTATGATAAGGTGGAAGAATACCTGGATTTCGGTGGAATAAGGATAGAGGAATCCGTTGTGGTAACCGACGAGGGATGCCGCATTCTTGGAAAGCCGGTTCCCAAGGAACCCGACGAGGTTGAATCTCTCAGGGCATAGCGATTATTCTTTCAGCCATCCGAGAGAAATGCCGGCGGCTACAAGGACTATTCCCACCAATTTTAAAGGGGAAATTTCCTCCCCCAGAATTAGCCAGGCCAGGAGGGAAGCCCCTATGGACTCCACCAGGGTTGTGAGACTTACGAGACCGGTTTTCACATAACGAAGGGCCCAGTTAAATGCAGAATGTCCAAGGCCCTGGGGTACAGCGGCCAGAAGAAAAAGGTATACATAGGTTTTTGCGCTATAGCCGGTGAACCTTAAACCGTAAGCAATGGAAACTACTGTGAGAAGCACCGATGCCCAGCCGTAAGCCATAAAAAGATAATCCAGTATTCCCACCCTCCTTCTGATTAACCTTCCCGAGACAAAATAGGCTGCCAGGGCAATAGCACCCAGAAATGAAAGTAAATTCCCCCTGGTGAAACTCACTGAATATAGGTCCGCGGAAAAAATAACTCCTATTCCAAGGATGGTAAAAAATGCTCCCAGGAAAAAATTAGGGGGAATCCGCTCACCAAGGAGGAGCCAGGAGAGGAAGGAGGCCAGGAAAGGATAAATGGATAGGACAAAAAGCGAGGAGGCCACGGTGGTAAATTTAAGGGATGCTATCCAGAAGGCGAAGTGAAGGGCGAGGAAGGTACCGGAAAAAAGACTGAGCCAGACGAATTTCACAGGGAAATTTTTCTTCCTCAGGATGAAAAAGGGAAAAAGAGCCAGAGCCACCAGACCGGTTCTATAGGAAGAAATAATCAGCGCAGGAACATCGGGGCAGAACTTAATCAGAATGCTGGCAAAGGATATGGAAATTCCACCTATGACCAGAACAATGGGGAAATAACCCGGTCTTCTCTGCGCAGAGTCTTTACTCATAACCTGTTTTTGACCGGTCACCTCAAAAGACTAACAAAACTAAAGGGAAAATTTAAAAGGTATTCAATAATATGCATGAGCCCGGTGTTGCAATTTTAGCGTTCATTCAGAATCGCTGGCGGAACCTGTTCCTGAATCTTTCGGTAAATAAAACTTACCGCTGTAGAAATTCTTTCTGCTAAACCAAGTTGGAATATAAAAATTGATAATCCGACATAAGAAAAACAAAAGACCTATATGAAGTGAAATGAGAATGCATCTAAAAAAGCCAATTGAGGATAATTGGGTTAAAGATTAAATACAAAAATATACTACCTTAATATTCATGAAGTTTTCCCTGGAAACTCAGGAAGGAATTATGAATTATCTCTTCAGGAGTTCTACTTCGTCGGTTTCCAGGTCAAGGATAAGGGCAGTGGCCTTGCCGGTTAGATAGCCGCAACCTTCCCCAGGATTTATTACCCAGGTGTTTTTTACCTTTTTTCTTTCCAGGTAATGGGTATGTCCGTAGATTACATAATGGTAGAGTCCACTGTGGGCCGCCGCCTCCAGGGCATAGGGTTCGTGCATCAGGAGGATTTTTTTCCCTCCTGTTTCCAGTTCCAGGGGACCCGGTTTTATTTCCCCAAACTGGCTGATGATATCCCTTAAAAACAATCTCTCCCCACAGTTATTTCCGAAAACAGCGGTAAATTTAAAAGGGGAAAAGGGCTTTGCGGCAAAGGGAGATATTATATCCCCGGCGTGGAGCACATGGGCTACCCCCCTTTCCTTGAATTTCTCAACGAAAAAATTAATGTTTTCCATGTGGTCATGGGTGTCGGATATTATGCCGATTTTCATGCCTTGGCCTCCCTCCAGTTTTTTCCGTAGGCTATATCCACCACTAAGGGAACCCTGAGGGAAACTGCATTTTCCATAATCTTCTTTACCTCTTCCTTTATCCTGTTTACTTCCCCTTCCGGGACTTCCAGAATGAGTTCATCGTGAACCTGCATTATTATCCTTGCCCCTGAGTTCATTTCCTTCAAACCTCTGTAAACACCTATCATGGCCTTTTTCATTATGTCTGCGGCGGTTCCCTGAATGGGGGTGTTCATGGCAATTCTTGCCCCTGCCGCCTGTATGTTTTTGTTGGGAGAGCGCAGTTCAGGGATTCTCCTTTTCCTTCCGAAAAGGGTCCTCACATAACCCCTTTCCCGGGCCTCTTCCACGGTTTTGTCTATGTATTCCTTCACCTTAGGATATTTCTCAAAATATCTTTTTATAAAATCCGCAGCCTGGTGAACATCAACCCCTAGCTCCTTGGAAAGGGAATAGGCGGATGTTCCGTAAATTATGCTGAAATTAATTATCTTCGCTCTTCTCCTCTTTTCATCTTCGGGAATGTTCATATCCCCGAAAACTTCCTCTGCCGTGGCCCTGTGAATGTCCAGACCTTCCTTGAACGCTTTTATTAATTTTTCGTCCCCGCTCATGTGGGCCACCACCCTCAGTTCAATCTGGGAATAATCAGCGGAAAGGAGGAGATACCCATCCTCGGCCACGAAGGCCTCCCTTACCTTCTTACCCAGTTCTCCCCTTATGGGTATGTTTTGAAGATTGGGGTCAGAGGAGGAAAGCCTCCCGGTGGCGGTTCCGGTCTGGTGGTATGTTGTGTGAATTCTTCCGGTTTCAGGATGAATCATTCCAGGCAGCGGATCAATGTAGGTGGATTTTATCTTGGCCAGTTGCCTATACTGGAGCACTAGGGCAGGAACCTCATGCAGGGAGGAAAGTTCCTTGAGAACCTCCATGTCCGTGGAATACCCCTTGGTCTTTTTGGTCTTTTTTATAAGGGGAAGTCCCAATTTTTCAAAGAGAACCTCTCCCAGTTGCTTGGGGGAATTTATGTTGAATCTTACCCCTGCAGCCTGATAGATTTTCTCCTCCAGGGTTTTAAGTTCTGCCTCCAATTCCCGGGAAAGGTGCCCCAATTTCTCCACATCCAGTTTTACCCCACTCAGTTCCATGTGGGCGAGAACTTCCACCAGGGGAAGTTCTATTTCCCTGTAAACCTCCTCCAGCCCTTCCTCCTTTAATTTCGGATAAAGGGAATTGCATAGTCTTAAGGCAATTTCCGCCGCTTCCCCGCCCCCTGCTGCCCTTCCCCATTGAACTCCCAGGACCTCCAGGGCAACTGCCTCTAAATTGTGGACCCTTTTTTCCGGCCAGAGAAGATAGGATAAAAGCATGGAGTCCATGGAGGCTCCCTGAAGAGAAATTCCTTCCTTTCCCAGGGTGACCATCTGATACTTCAGGTCATGGCCATATTTAGGGAGGTCAGAGTTGGAGAAGGTTTCTTTAAACCACGAAAGGGTTTCCGGGTCCTTTACAGGAATGTAATATCCCCTGGATGGCTCCAGACTTATGGAAATACCTGAAACCCTGGCCCACATGGGTCTTTTATCGGTTCCATCCACCACCACAGAGAGGAGTTTCTTTGCTGAGGAGAGGACTTCTTTTACTTCCTTTTCGCCCTCAAGAACGGTGAATTCCCCCTTAGTTTCGTTGGCACCTATGTATTCACTGAGCAGGGAATTGAATTCAAGTTCCCTGAGAAGGGGTAAAAGTTTTTCTATGTCCGGTTCTTTCACCCTGAATTCTTCCAGGTTCACATTCACTGGCAGGGAGGAGTCAATTTTTACCAGTTCTCTGCTGAGTTTAAGGTCCTGCATGTGGGACAAAATAGCCTTCCTCTGTCTTGGAGGAACTTTTTCAAGGTTATTTAACAGATTGTCCAAACTGGAGAATTTTTTTATGAGGTTTTTTGCGGTTTTTTTTCCTATCCCCTTTACCCCCGGAATGTTGTCCACGGGGTCTCCCATGAGGGCGAGAACGTCCGCAACCTGTTCGGGTTTTACCCCGAAGTATTCCTCGCAGTTTCTGTGGTCTATGTATTTTTCCTTGCCAGGATGGTAAATCTTTATTCCTTCCTCCAGCACCTGAAGAAGGTCCTTGTCCGATGTGACAATAACTACTTCGTAACCCTGGCTCTTTAATTTCTTTGCCAGCGAAGCCATTAGGTCGTCGGCCTCGTATCTGGGCTCTTCTATGTAAGGAATTCTCAGAGCCTCAAGGAGTTTCTTTACATAGGGAATCTGAACCTGTAGTTCATCGGGCATGGGTTTTCTCTGGGCTTTATACTGTTCAAAAAGTTCATGGCGGACGGTTTTCCCCTTCACATCAAAGGCCACCACCAGATAGTCGGGTTTTTCTTCCCTGATGAGTTTCCTCAGAATGTTGTGGAAGCCGTAAATAGCATTGGTGGGAAGGCCAGAAGAATTGGTAAGACGGGGGAGGGCGTAAAAACTCCTGTAGAGGACAGAACTCCCGTCAACTATGAAAACCCTTCCCCTCATCAATCAAATTTTATCCATTTTTCGTCAAACCCCAGCCCCTTTACCTCGGTTTCAAGGACGAGGACAAAGGGACGTTCCACCCTGGGGACAGGGAAGGAAATTTCTGCCTTACCTGAAGAGTCCACTAGTCCTCTGGTCAGGAAGAGCTTCTTCCCGTCCGGGAATTTCAGAAAAACATCTATGCTGTTCCCGGATAAGTCCCTGGATTCCCGGGTATTTATCCCGGCCTTTATGGTTATCGTTTTTCCATCATCCTTTATTTCTTCAATCGCCAGAAACATTTTCTTTACCTTCTTTATGGCCTCCAGAAACTTCTCGCTGAGGTCCTCCTGTTCCTGGGCAGGTGACGAGGGAATAATCCCCTTTCCCCCAAGTTCTTTGTTTATTAATTCGTCAAATTCACCACTCTTGAGGTCTGCAATCATTTTCTGGTGTTGTTGTATCATGAGGAGCCGGACCTTTTCGGTCAGATTCTCGTCTTCCAGCAGGCCATCGTATGGGGTTTTTCTGTTGGAGACTATCATTCCCCTAAAGAATAACAGGGTTTCCACCACCGGATTTTTGGGACCTTTATCTTCTGTCTGGACATGGAACTTATAGCCCTTATAAAGCACATCGTTATTAAAACCCGGAATCATAGGAGTATTTTAATACACGGTGAAGAAATTGTTCAAGTTTATTCGGTCCAGAGGAAAGGGTTTTCCTCTGTTATAGGTAGAACTTTCTCCTGGGATTTTTTTATGTAGGCGGGCAGGGAAAAGGAAGAAAGGAAAAGGCTCGGGGTAAGGTATTTTAATTCTCCAAGGCCCAATTCTTTTATTCTTCTTATGACCTCTTCCTCCTCCAGTTCCACGGGATCAGTTATTCTGGAAGCGAGGTTGAAACCCCAGGGCATGTTAAAGGAAAAAACATGGGCCCAATAGGGCCTTACCACCGGGAAAACCTCTTTAAGGGTGGCGGTGACTGATACGAAAAATTTATTGTAATAGGGGTCTGCACTTCCCGATTGGACGGTTAAAACTCCCCCTTCGTTTAAGTGTTCAAAAAGCCAGGAGTAATATTTCCTGGTGAAAAGTTTGACAGATGGTCCCCCCTCCAGGGGTTCGGTAAGGTCGCTAATAATAAGGTCAAATTTTTCGTCAGAATTTTTTATGTATTGGTAAGCATCATCAATTACCACCTCAGACCTGGGGTCATCAAAGGCCCCGGCAGACCACTCAGGCATGTATTTTTTACACAGGTCAACTAAATGACCATCTATATCAACCATTACCGCTCGTTTAACCGAGGAGGCCCTGAGGACTTCCCTCAGGGTGGCCCCTTCACCACCTCCTATAATTAAAACCTTCTGCGGAGAACCGTGGGTAATGATTCCCGGATGAACCAGGGATTCGTGAAAAACGAATTCGTCAATCTGGGCGGATTGGATTTTCCTGTCCAGGAAGAGGCTCTTTCCGAAAACACCGAGTTCCAGGATGTCAATCTGCTGAAACTGAGAGCGACCGCTGTAAATGTAGTTTTTTACCCTATACCCATATAGTAAATGTTCGGTGAACTCCTCCCAGAACCACAATCCGTCGCTCACGATACCATCTTCTGTCTTTGCTTTTCCTGATAATCGGCGGTCTCAGGAAGAAGGCCTCTTTTCACTTCCATTATGGTGATATGTTTTGGTCTAAAGGCCTGCTTGAGAACCTCAATAGCCCTGTCCACATCCACGTTGGGGTCGCAGTAGAAAAGATCCACTGCAGCATAACCCTCCTCAGGCCATGTGTGGATTGTGTAATGGCTTTCTTCTATTACCACCACCCCTGAGACCCCGTATGGGAGGAACTGATGAAAGAAAATTTCCACCACCTTCGCCCTGGATTCCTTGGCCGCCCTTTCCATTGCCTTTCCCACATAATCAACCCCTTTAAGGGTTTGAGGATCACATCCATACATCTCAATTAAAAGATGGATCCCCAGAGCTTCTCTGCGCAATTGGCACCTCCTTTTTTAGTTTTTTGCTACCAGTTGTCAATGTAAATTTTCCCGACACAAAGTCTGTCGGAACTCATAAACCCTCCTTTATGTATTTTTTTCATACCGCCTTAACCACCTTCCCTGCCTTAAGGCACTTGGTGCACACATAAACCCTTTTCTTTACCCCGTTTTCTATTATAGTGATTTTATGAAGGTTCGGGAGCCACCTTCTTTTTGTAAGGTTATGAGCATGGCTTATATTATGCCCGGTCATT
The DNA here is from genome assembly GCA_027025175.1 of Candidatus Aminicenantota bacterium. GTDB lineage: Bacteria > Acidobacteriota > Aminicenantia > S016-38 > S016-38 > JALSNJ01. The sequence continues at coordinate 20,795 of JALVRF010000001.1, forward strand.
GGGCCCTTTCCGCATACATAACACCTTCTTGCCAATTGCAACCTCCTACGGTGAAAATGGAAACTTATTTTAGCAAAACTGGAAACTCCGGTCAACAGGTAAGATTAAGAGCCAGATGGCGTTATCCCCTATTTTCTTGCCCGGTTCGGTTTTAACTTGTGGGAAGTGGTGGCCGGAATTACCCGTACATTTCTCCTGTGTAAGGGATCTATGCGGTTTTTCCTCTTTCTTTTTACGGTAATTTTCGCTGAGGCTGAGGATACGGTTTCATCAGTGAGGTACCATTCGCACACCCTGTCATTCTGTGAGTCAACTATGATCAGAGTTCCGTCATCCAGGGCTACGATTCCCATGGGCCAGTTGAAATTGCCCTTACCGGAGCCTACCTGTCCGAAATGCAAAATTTCCTCTCCATCGGATGTGAACTTGTAAATTTTGGAGCCCCCTGCGGCCACATATACATAACCCCATTTATCCACCGCAACTCCCATGGGAGCATAGAGTTCGGGAAATTCTCCCTGCTTACTGCCGGATGTTGAATAGATGGCCACCCTGTTTGAACCACTTAAAGCCACATATAATTCTTCATTTCCGTACCCTACATCTGTGGGTCTGCTTCCTGTTCCTGTGGAAAATTCGCTTTTGTAATTTCCATAGAGGTCTGTAATCACTATTTTGTTATAGGAGTTGTCGGATACATAAAGATTTCCGTCCTTATCTATACCAATGCCAAACTTTATCCCATTGCCTAAGTTTTTGGAGGTCCATATTATTAAGTTCCTTGTTAAAGAAATGAGATCGTTTGGAACGCAGTAGGAACTTACATAAATTTTAGTAGTTATAGGAGAGAACTTAATCCCATCCGCATTGCATCCCAAGTCTATTTTGCCAAGAAAATTCCCATTAAGGTCAAATTTCTGAACTCTTTTATTGCGATAGTCAGTAACATAAAGTTTATCCTGGTCGTCCACGGTTATATACATGGGCCAATCAAATTGTCCGTTGCCCTGGCCCGAAGACCCGAAGCAGAAATCCGGCTCATATCCATAGGGTGAGAGGGTAGCCTCTATGTTGTATTCCTGAT
>JALVRF010000002.1 GCA_027025175.1 Candidatus Aminicenantota bacterium
ATGGTGGCAGGAACGATGAAAATGGCCCTTTAAGGGAGAATATCATGAGGAAATTTGCCCTTTTCATTCTGCTGAGTTTTTCTGCTTTTTCCCTTCAATGGGACCAGATATTCAAAAACTACGGGACCAGTATCCGTCAGGTTCACTGGATAAATGCCGGGGCTTTTGTCTACGCTAAGGAAGGGAAGTTTTATCGCTACGATGTAAACTCCTCCTCCCCGGTGGAACTGACAGACCTTGGCAGAAGTTTTAAGGAGAAATTCCATAAGTCCTTCAAGTTCAAATTCTTCTATGGAGAGGGCGAATTCCTCATTTTCCCGTCCAGGAAATCCCTCTATTTTTATGACACCTCCAGCGGTAAATGGTATTCCGCGAAAGCCACTTCCCCGATTCTTTCCCCGGACCGCACCATGGTGGCCTATTCTTCAGGGGGGAACCTTAAATTGACGGTGCTGAGAACCGGTGAGGCAAGGAGTTTAACCCGGGATGGGGGAGAGGAGGTTTTCTACGGGAAAACCGATTGGGTATATTGTGAGGAACTGGAACTCTGCAGGGCAATATGGTGGTCTCCGGATTCCAGGAAGATTCTTTTCCTCAAATTTGACGAGACCAGGGTTAAATCCTATCCCATCCTGGATTTCATTCCCCTTTACGGAAAGATATACCACGAAAAATATCCCAAGGCCGGGGAGGAAAACCCAAAGGTCTCCTTAGGAATAACCGACATCTTTGGAAAGAAGATAACCTGGATTCCCTACCAGGACGAATACATTGCCAGGGCCGGATGGATTGACAGCGACAGGCTCTATTTCATAACCCTTAATCGCCATCAGAACAGGCTCAGACTCTGGATTTACAGTGTGTCAATGGGCAAGAAATCCCTGGCCCTGGAAGAAAGATGGGGAACCTGGCTGAATGTGACCAGTAATTTCAGATTCTACAAGAACAAATTGATATGGGGAAGCGAGAGGGACGGGCACATGCACCTTTATCTTTACAAACTAAAAGGGCTGGAATTAAAACTTGTCAGGCAGATAACCAGGGGAAACTGGGAAGTTACCTCCCTTTACGGCACTGATGGGAAGAGAATTTATTTTCAGGCCAACCTTTCATCTCCACCGGAAAGGAGAATTTATGCGTCCAGTTTCAGGGGGAGGATTAGGGAACTCACCCGTCTTCCAGGGAGTAATTCTGCCATGTTTGCCCCGAACTTCAGGCATTTTGTAGACTTTCATTCAGACCTCCTTGTTCCCACCGAGATTTATCTCTTCACCACCGGAGGAAGGGCGAGGCTTCTGGACAGGGGAAAAGGTATTAAAGAATTGGGTCTCAGGCTTCCCGAGATAAGAAGGGTGGACCTGGGCGGAAGGGAATATTACACCCTTACCCTTAAACCACCGAATTTTTCCCCTGATAAACAATATCCCGTTATAGTTTATGTTTACGGTGGCCCCCATGCTCAGGTGGTGAGGAGAGCATGGATGGGGAGTTTTGCCCTTTTCCACCAATATTTAGCCTCTAAGGGGTTTATAGTAACCAGCATAGACAACAGGGGAAGTTACGGCAGGGGAAAGAGATGGGAGGACTGGATTTATAAAAATTTCGGAAAATACGAGTTGGAGGACCAACTCCTCTGGGTTTCTTACCTCAAGAGCCAGACCTTTGTGAATCCCAGCAGGATAGGGATATGGGGATGGAGCTACGGAGGATATATGACCCTTACCGCCATGCTTAAGGGGAATGGGGTTTACAAAGTGGGGGTGGCGGTGGCCCCTGTTACCGACTGGAAGTATTACGACAGTATTTACACCGAGAGGTATATGCTCACCCCCAGGGAGAATCCGAAGGGATATAAAAATTCCTCCCCTGTGAACTTCGCCGATAAACTCCAGGGAAAACTCCTTATAATCCACGGAACCAGCGACGACAATGTTCACTTCCAGAACACTGTGGCCATGGTAAAAGCCCTTCTTGATGCCAAGAAGAAGTTTTCCGTGATGATTTACCCCCGCCAGAGTCACGGCATAGGAGGATACAGGGAAGATGTGCTGCGGAGAGTGGCGGAATTTCTTTTAGATAATCTCTGAGGCAGGATGGACAGGGAACTTACCCCTGCCATGAGGCAGTACGTAACCCTGAAGGCCAGATATCCTGATAGTCTGCTTCTCCTGAGGATGGGGGATTTTTACGAACTCTTCTTTGAGGATGCGAGGGTGGCCTCCAGGGTCCTGGACATAGCCCTTACCACCAGAGAAAAGGGCAAGGAGGACCCTATTCCCATGTGCGGTGTTCCCTATCATTCTGTGGATGCCTACATAGAAAAACTCCTCAAGGCTGGACATAAAGTGGCCATAGCCGAACAGATGGAGGACCCTAAGAAGGCCAAGGGGGTGGTTAAGAGGGATGTGGTGAGGGTGATTACCCCATCCACTGCCATAGAAGTTGAGGGGGAGAGGGGAGAGGGCGACTACCTTGCCTCCCTCTGGAGGGATGGTAAAAAAATAGGGGCAGTTTTCGCCAACCTGGCCACAGGTCAGGTCCTTGGAGGGGAACTGAGCCAGGAGGAAGTGCTGAACTTCCTTTCCCTGCTTTCTC
>JALVRF010000003.1 GCA_027025175.1 Candidatus Aminicenantota bacterium
TGTCAGGAAATTTCTTATGCAATACCTTGGTTATGGCCGCTGTAAGTGTGGTCTTGCCGTGATCAACATGGCCTATCGTGCCCACATTCAAATGGGGCTTCGTCCTTTCAAATTTTGGCTTAGCCATATCCTAACCTCCTTAATTTTTCTTATTTATGTTTATAAAAAAATCCGCCCTGTTTAAGAGCCCACGGCCAGATTTGAACTGGCGACCCCGTCCTTACCAAGGACGTGCTCTGCCGACTGAGCTACGTGGGCCCGGTAATTGGAGCGGGAGACGGGACTCGAACCCGCAACCATCGGCTTGGAAGGCCGATGCTCTTCCAGTTGAGCTACTCCCGCTCCAATGGTGGGCAGGGATGGATTCGAACCACCGAAGCCTTGCGGCAGCGGGTTTACAGCCCGCCCCATTTGGCCACTCTGGAACCTGCCCATCCATAATTAGCTAGCGGAGGGACTCGAACCCCCGACCAGCTGATTACAAATCAGCCGCTCTGCCTGCTGAGCTACGCTAGCATTCAAATTTGCATTTTATCACAAAATACCTCCCCCTGTCAATACAAGAGGCAGGGGAAACATTATTATAGCAAATTATATTCCTGAATCCAACCCCTTTTTATACCCAGTTGGTCCATTATCATCAGAACCCTTTCGTATTCCTCGGGGAGAATTGGCCTTGAGAGTTCCTCTATGTTTCGCGCCCTGTAAGCCGGGAAATACTGGCTCATAAGGCTTATGTGGACATCCGGGGAAATCTCCTTAGCGATGAATTTTAAACTTTCCTCGGAACCTGCTATATCGTTGGGAAGAACAAGATGCCTTATAAGAAGACCCCTTAAGGCAATTCCTTCCCCACTAAGTTTTAAAAATCCCACCTGACGAAACATTTCCTTAAGGGCCTGGCGGTTGTGCTTAACATAATCCTTTGCCCTGGAGTATTTTTTTGCCATTTCATCTGAAGAATACTTTATGTCCGGAAGGTATACGTCCACTATTCCTTCAAGGAGCCTCAGGGTCTCCACCTTCTCGTATCCCGAAGTGTTGTAAACTATGGGGAGGCGAAAACCCTTCTCCACGGCGAGGGAAAGGGCCATAAGAATGGAGGGGACGAAATGGGTGGGGGTAACGAAGTTTATGTTGTGGGCTCCCCTCTGCTGAAGGTAAAGCATCATCCCGGCCAGTTCCTGGTGGGTATAAACCTTACCTGCCCCAATCTGGCTTATGGGAAAATTCTGGCAATAAACGCATCGGAGCGTGCAGTTGGTAAAAAAAATGGTTCCGGACCCCCTTCGCCCGCTTATGGGGGGTTCCTCTCCGAAGTGAAGGTTGTAACTGGAGACCATGGGAGAGGCTCCGCTACGGCAAACCCCTTTCTTTTTTCCGGAGAACCTGTTTACGCTGCAGTTCCACGGGCATATTCTGCAATTTCTGTAACCCTCGTAGGCCTCCTCTGCCCTCTGGTGAAGATGATTAAGGGAAAAATTGTAATAAGAAGGTTTATCCCAGGAAACGCCTTCTGACTTCCTCATTTTCCCTGAGTGCCTCTGGAGGGCCGCTGGCTATGACCCTGCCTTCGTCTATTATGTAAGCCCTTTCTGCCACGGAGAAAACATCCTCAACATTGTGGTCAGTTATTATTATACCCAGCCCTCTACCTGCGAGGTCCTTTATTAGTCTTTTAAGGCTCTCCACAGTGATGGGGTCCACACCGCTGAAGGGCTCGTCTAAAAACAGGAATTTCGGTGAGAGGAGAAGGGCCCTGGCAATTTCCAGCCTCCTCATTTCCCCTCCTGAAAGGGTGTCCGCCCTCTGCTTCTTCAGATGGTATATTCCCATGTCCTTCAGAATTCCGTCCACGGAGATTGAGATGCGGTTCTCCCTGGCCACCATGAGGAGGTTTTCCCTTACGGTGGCCCTTCGAAAGACCGAATTCTCCTGAGGAAGATAAACCAATCCCATGGCAGCCTTTTTATGGGTGGGAACCAGGGTTATGTCCACACCGTCAAGGAGTATTTTCCCTCCGTCCGGGGCAAGGAGGCCCACCAAGCAATGGAAGGTGGTGGTCTTCCCTGCTCCGTTTTTCCCAAGAAGCCCGGTAATCTCCCCGGAGGAAACCTCCAGGTGTATTCCCCTGAGGACCTGAAAATCCCCATAATATTTAACTAAACCTCTAACTTCAATTCTACTTGGCATATCCCAGAGTCCTGAGTTTCCTTAACTCCTCCCGGGTAGGTTTGTATCCCGGGCCCTGAAGATAGAGTCTCTCCAGGGGTGTTATTAGCCTAGTCAGGGCGATTCCTTCTCTTCTTGTGCCATAAATGTTTTTCCTCTCCCGGGGGTCCCCTTTCAAATCGTAAAACTCCACCTTGGGAAGGGAAGGGGGTCTGCGGAAGAATTTACTTTCAAGGGAAATATTATGTATAAGTTTGAAATTGTCCTTTATAACCCCGGTTTTGCGGGGAAAATAAAGTGGGGGAGAAGACTTCGGAGTGGCAAGGAATACAAAGTCCCTCCTGGGCTTCCAGGTTTTAGG
>JALVRF010000004.1 GCA_027025175.1 Candidatus Aminicenantota bacterium
TGGAAAGGCTCTCTAGGGAGCTCTGGGAACTTCACGGCGAGATTACCAGCCACGAGGGAATGATGGCTGGAGAAAGGATTTACGAGAAACTCATGGGCCTTTACAGTTCTGTAATCTTCTACGGAGGAAAGCCATCAAGGGCCCAGGAAACCTATGCTGATGTTCTTGAAGCGAGGATAAAGGAGAAAAAATCAAGGATTAACAAAATCCTCAAAAAACTGCCTGCAATAAACAAAGCCCTGAAGAAAAGGGGACTTCCCACACTAAAGTTTTAAAAACACGGGGGAGGATTCTCCTCCCCCCTATTCAAAATTTAATCAATCTCATCCATTGGGGATATCCCCAGCGGTCCAGTTGCCATATAAGAATCCTGGATACCCTGAATTTGGGCATACGGAGAGGCACAACGCATTTCCCATTGTAAATGGCCCCCCTTTCCCTTCCATCCACCTTTTTCAGGACCAATTCATTATTTTCCCCGTGAATTCTAAGGTAAAGGGGAAATTTGAGGTCCCCGGGAGAGCATGTTTTCTTTACAAGTATAAACAATCTTTCCTCCCTGTATGCGGAAAATTTCCCCAGGGGAATGGGTTCTGAATTCAGGGGAAGAGGTCGCCTTTGGGTGAAGTCGTTGAATATTATCCTCTCCAGAACCCCAAGTTTCCGGGGCAAACCCACATCCGGAATCCGGTAAACCCTTTCTTCTCCCTCTAATTTGTCCATCAGGTCCAGAACTCTCCAGGGAATCTTTATTATCACCCTCCGGGAGGGAAAAACCCCGGAGAAGGTATCCACAAATAACCTGAGCCTTCCCTTTTCATCTATCCACAAATAATCTGCAGCCCCGAAGTAATTGTTTCTCAGGGCCCAGACCACAAAATGAGGGCTCGGAGAGAGGGAAAGGAGTTTCACAAAGGCGATCCTCTTAAAGGCAAGAGCAGAAGGATGAGCAGCAAGGGTATGAAAGGGAAGGAAGAAATAGACTTCGTAAAAAGGGGAAATGTCCCTGACCACCGTTCCCGTGGCCAGGACCACCTTGCCTTCAAGTTTGCTCACAAGTTCCTTATTCAGGGCAACCTCACTCCTTGAATACCTGTAAAGGTTCTGTGTCCTTCCGGAAGAGGAGATTTCCTCTATCCCCATAAAAAGAGGAATCAGACTAAAAACCAGGAAAATCACCAGAGCCAGTTTCCCGTGGGTCATTTCCTCTGTCACCAGTTCCCCAACCCACAGGCCCAGCCCCAGAGAAAACAGTAGAAGGATGAAGAGGAAAACCTTGGAGACCAGAAAGGGAATTCCCATAAGTATTCCCAGATAACCGACGCCCACCCATACATAGGAGGAAATCAAAAGGAGAAGAAGTCTTCCTTCCATTTCCCTTCTTCTCCTGTATATAAGATAGCCCAGGGATAAAAGGAAAACCAGGCCGGCCTTGCCGATATCCTCCAGGGAAAGGGGAAAAAGATTGAAACTGGGAAGCAGGTGTTCATTGGCATGGGGTTCAAATCCCCGGGTAAATATGTCTTTAAGATAGGGAAAAAGATAAAAACCGGAGGCCGAGAAAAAGGCGAGTCCTAGAATTACATAATATTTTATCCTTGAGAGAAACTTTTTCGCGCTTCCTATCGGCTGGATTAAATAGTAAACAAGGAGGGGGAAAAACCAGTAGTAATACACAGAAAACAATATCCCCCCAAGAAGCCCCCCAATTATAGCTTTCCCCCGTCCATTTTCCCTCTCGTCTTCAAGGTAATAAAGCCACCAGGGAATTATAAGGAAAGCCACCACTACCTCGTAGGACTTCTGGAAAAGGTAAAAGGCCGTGCTCCTGGAAAGACCCACAGCACCAAGGCTGGCCAGGGCCAGGAAGAATGCCTTTTTAGTCCCCACAATTTTCTCCCACATCAGGAAAGCCAGAACGGGACTGAGATAAATCAGGGCGAAAATCCCCTGCTTGAAGGACCATTCCGGGGCCAGGGAAAGCCAGCGGGTAATCTTGCCCAGCAAATAATGGAAATAAAAGGGATAATGGCTGGAAAGACCCTTGAACCAGAAATCCACGCTCTCCCAGTGTCTGGAAAACTTATCTATCATGGCTATGGAAAAAACATTGTCACCGGTAACCCCACCCAGGGTCACCTGGGTTCCATAAAAAAGCCATGTGCTCACCATAAGAACTGAGGAAGATACTAAGGAAGTTCTTAAATGCTCTATAGTCTCATCCCCTTTACCCTCCAGAAGAATCAGGGAGAAGGTCAGGGCCAGGAGAACGAGTCCTGAAAGGGCCAGGGACTCAGGGAATTCATTGCCCAGTACCTCAAAAAAAATCGGAGGAAGAGCCAGGGCAAACAAAAAGGGAATAATATAATAAAGCCATTTTTTCATGATCAGTTTTTTTTGATTATGAAAAAGGTAAGGTCATCAAAGACCTCGTAATTTCTGGATACGGTTTTTATTATCCTCTCACCTATCTGGTAAGGGGGAAGGTCCTTCAGGGGCAAAATAATTTCCCTGAGACCCTCCTTCCCCAGTTCATCTCCATTTAAAAACCTTGCTTCGCTTAGACCATCCGTATACATAAAAATCATGTCTCCGGATCCCAGTTTTCCACTTCCCTCTTCATAGGAAACATCCGCCACCCCAAGCACCAGCCCCCCCTGTGATAATTCTTCTATTTTTCCATTCCTTTTTACAATCATCGGGGGATTATGACCTGCATTGGTATAGGTGAAATCTCCGTTCCTGTTCAGTTCCAGGGCGAATAGGGTGACGAAAACAGGCCCTTTATCCTGTTCCTGCTCCAGAAGGGTTTTGTTCAACATTGTTATCAACTCAGCCGGAGAGCCCTGGGAAAATTTTACAAGGGTCCTCAAAGAGGCCTGGAGGGTAGCCATAATAAGCGCAGCAGGGATACCTTTCCCGGCCACATCCCCTATAACCGCAAGGTATTTATCCCCCCTGGGAAAATAATCGTAATAATCTCCCCCCACTTCGTGGGAAGGGTTGCTTAAAGCGAAGGCTTCGTAACCCTCCATCTTAAGTTCTTCGGGAAGCAAACCCGTCTGAATAGCCCTGGCTATTTCCAGTTCCCTTTCCAGCCTCTGTCTCCTTATGATTTCCCGGTGGAAAAGAATGTTCTCGTAGGCGAGAAGGGTTATCTGGAAAAGGGCTTTTATGTAATTTAAGGATTCCTCCCTGAGAGAACCCTCCGGGAGGTGAAGAGCCAGAAAATTTTCCCTCAGACTCAAAAGATGTTCCACTCCCTTTTTCTTCAGATATAGAGCCGTTTCTTCGGAGGCAAAGGAAAGGTCTATTATTACATTCAAACCGAATTTGTTTAAAATCTCCTTCATTCCCCTGGTCTCAATCTCCAATTTTCTCCTGGCTTCATCTGGAAGAGAGATTCCCTTCCAGAGAACAAAAACATCCCCCACCGTTTTTATTCTCATTACAGCCTTTGGAGAACCCACCTGGCCCATTACCACCGAGAGGAAGGCTTTAAAAATCCTCTCCTCGTCAAGGATTTTTATAATCTGCCGGGCATACTGAAGGAAATTCTCCAGTTCGTATTCCTTAAGTTGAAGGGCCCTCTTTAACTTCTGAATCTCCTCTCTACTTCCCACCAGTTCTTACCCTCCTTAAAACCATATTCCATCCTATCGCTTATTCTCCTGACAATTTCAAGCCCAAATCCCCTGGCCCTTCTTTCCCGGACTTTCCTTTTCAGGTCAAATTCCTCCTCAGGCACCCGGATTTTTTCCCCGCCAAAATAAAAACTAACCTTAATTCTCCTCTGATCCACTTCCCATATTATCCTTACCCGCCCCTCCTTTCCCCCGTAGGAATGTTCCACAATATTGGCGAGTATTTCCTGGACCGCCAGGGGAAAGACTGCCCTGGCCTTCTCGTCCGTGGAGTAGATTTCCAGAAGTTTTTCGGTAAACGAGTGAATTGGCCCAAGGAGTTTATAGGAGGCCGGAAACTCCATTTCAATTTTCGCCATGGACAAAACTCTTTAAGGCCGAGGGCCTATCAGGGAAGAACCTATAGATTTTGGTAAATCCCAGAAGGTCAAAAATCTGGTAAACCCTGGATGAGGTGCAGCAAATTACTAAGTCCCCGCCTTTTTCACGGATTTCCTCTATATGGCCGATGAGGACTCCGAGACCTGCCGAGGAAATGTAGTCAAGGCGGGAACAATCAAGAATTATTTTCACCCTCCCATTTTTAATGCTTTCTTCTATGGATTTTTCAAATTCGTCCACAGTAAGAGGGTCTATTCTGCCCTCAGGAAGAATTACCGTTATATCACCCAGGTTTTCAGTCTTTACCTCAAGCATGGAACTCCATCCCGGCAAAGAAATACCCTATCTCAAAGGCAGCTGATTCCTGGGAGTCAGAGCCGTGCACAGCATTTCGCTGAATATCCGTGCCGAATTCCTTTCTTATGCTCCCCTCCTCAGCCTTGGCCGGATCTGTGGCCCCCATGATCTGTCTCCACCTTCTTATGGCATTTTCCCCCTCCAGCACCATCACCACCACAGGCCCGCTGGACATGTAGGTGGTGAGTTCGTCAAAGAAAAACTTTCCCCTGTGAACATGATAAAAACCCTCTGCCTGGGCTTTAGTCAGACGAAGCATTTTCATGGCCGCAATCTTGAAGTTCTCCTCTTCAATGCGGGTAATTATCTTCCCCACATCTCCTCGCTCCACCACTTCGGGTTTTATAATGGCCAGGGTTCTCTCCATCAATACCTCCTTATTAAAAAAGACTATCCTGAAGTTTTTCCTCCTCCCCAAAAGGATCTATTATTCCGTAAACTCCGTCATATCCCGGTTCCACCTTCACCTTCCCCTTTCTCATGTTCTCCACCGCCCTGGCTGCTTTGGGACCAAGAACCCTCCTTATCTCCTCTTCAGGGGTATTGGTGAGTATATCGTATTCATTACCCAGGAATTTTATGGCGGAGAAATACTTTTGTAAAACCCCCTTGCTCTGTTTCCCCTTGCCTTCCGCTTTGGCTATTATCTCCTGGAGGGGGAAAAGATGTATGTAATCCACTGCGTCCCGGGGTCTGAAGCCCTCCTCCCTGTCCGCTAAGACCTCCACCCTGTGGGCCACACCAACAGTCAGGGGTCTTCCGCATTTAGGACAGATGTTGTTCAATTTCAACGCCTCCCTGGGGGAAAGCCTTACCCCGCAATTGCGGTGACCGTCGTAATGATACTTCCCCTCTTCGGGGAAAAATTCTACTGTATGAACGAACCCATTTCTGGTTCTTATAGCCTCAATAATTCCCCCATAGGAAAGCTCTGTATCAAAAAGATTGGCTTCTCTGCCTATGTTAGCCGGGGAGTGGGCATCAGAGTTGGAAACTAAGGTGAAACGGTCCAGGGAGGAAAGCCTCCAGTTCATGGGAGGGTCTGAACTGAGACCCGTCTCCAAGGCGAGAATATGTTCTGTCAGTTCCCCACAGCATTCTTCAATGGAATCAAATCCGGAATTGGCCCCGAAAAGTGAAAACCAGGGGGTCCAGATGTGGGCAGGAATTATCCCGGCCGTCGGAACTGCGGATTTAACCAGTTCTATAAACTCCCTGATGTCCATTCCAAAGGTGGGCCTTCCGTCCGCCTGAAGATTGCCCCGGGCAGTAAGTATGGAATTTACGGCTTCGGCATCCTCCAGGTTCTCCACCAGCAAAACCACATGGATTTTCCTGACCCTTTTTCCCTTAGTATAGATGAGGCTGACCTCCACAGAGAGGATAAAATAAACCTCTTCCGGGACCACTTCCATGGGGTATTCCTCGCCCTTTACCCCTTCCTTCAGGGTTAAGAGCCCGTTATCCTTCTGAACCAGGGAAGTCTTTATGTTAAAAAACCAGTCGGGATGGGTGAAATCCCCAGTGGCAATTACCTTTATCCCCTTGGCCTTGGCCCAGGAGGCCATCATGGGAAGGTCCATGTCCCTGGAAGTAGCCCGGGAATATTTAGAATGAACATGAAGGTCCGCAAGAAATCTCATCACAGGTTCTCCTTCAAGAAAAATTTTAAATAGGATTTTGGAATTCCCAAAAAGGTTTCCCTGTAGATCATGTCGCATTTCTGACAGCGGGGATGTTTGGGGTTTTCCTCGTGTTTAAAGGAAAGACGCAGGCTCTGCATTTCTTTTCCGTTCCATATATCAAGAAGGGGCTGGCGGGTGGCGTCCCCTATGATTATTTCTCCGAAAAAGTCCTGGGGGCACGCAGGGACTTTCCCGTCGTAAAAAATGGTCATGGAATAATAGGGAAAGGTGCAGGGGACATAATTCCCCCTTGGAGGCCCTCCGTAAAGCCCTGCCCAGTTGTGAATTCTCCTTATTATAAATTTATCCAGGGGAAGTCCCTTGAATCTGGCCTTAAATTCTTCCCTTTCCCTCCGGAGTCCTTTCTCATCCTTCTTTATGACCTCCATTACCTCAAGAACAGCGTAGGGTTTTTCGGAGCCCAGGGCCTTCTTCTCTTCAAGGAAACCTATTATGTTGGAGAGGACCTCATCAAATTTGGCCCCAACCCTTATCTTTTCGTACATCTCCCTGTCATATCCATCAAAGGAGAAGGAAATGAAATCAAGCCCGGACTTTATAAGTTGGCGGGAATAATTTCTATCCAAAATTGTGGCGTTGGTGTGGAGCCTGGGCCTTAGCCCTGCTTCGGCTGTAAGCTTTACCATGTCTATGAATCTGGGATGAAGGAGGCTCTCTCCCCTGTGGAAGAGGTTTATATCGTAGGCAAATTCCTTTATTTGCTCCAAAAGATGAATAAAAAGTTCCCATTCCATCATCCCCCTTTTAAGGGCATTGTAATCCTGGCCGTTGGGGCACATGATACAGCGGAGATTGCAGGCATTGGTGGGCTCAAGCCATATCCTCGTGGGAGGGGTAGGAATCCTCAGGCTTCTTTTCCTGTAGTGATAGTAAAGCTTCGCCAGGTGAAGGATGTGATTCATAGTTTTTCCTTTAAAACATATTCTATGAATCCCGGGGAAAGGAATTTCCAGAACATGCCCTTTCTTATATAACTTAAATACAGGTTGGCTGGCCCCACGCACGTAAACATGCAGGCAGGATGTCTTCCCTCCTTAATGTCCCGGCGCAGTTTTTCTGCCTGGGGGGAAAACCATATCTCCCTGAAACTCCTTTCCTCCAAGTTCCCAATTTTCCTGAAGGCCACAGGGCAGGGGTGAACATCGCCGTTGGGGTGAATCTGAACGGAAAAATAAGCTGCAATGCAGCGAAAACTCCTTTTTACCTTCTCAGGGTCCCTTATGAATTCCGGAAATTTCCTTAAATAGGCGTGAAAATGGGGAAGATACTTTGGAAATCTTTCAAGAACCTTCTCTATTTTTTCGGCCAGAAGTTCAGCGTCCTGGGGCCTTAAACCTAAGTCCTCCTCCGGGGAATACTTCTCAATGCTGTGGACCGGTTCTATGGTCACGCCCTGGGCCCCCTGGCCTATTGCCATCTCAACGGTTTGGGGAAGGTAGGGAAGATTTTTACGGTTAAGGGTTATGTTGACGAATACCTTGGGCCTTTGCCCTGCCTCCCTTATGTTTTTTATGGCGGCCATAACCCTTTCCCAGGCCCCTTCCACCCCCCTTATCCAGTCGTGGATTTCCTTGGGTCCATCCAGGGACAAAAATATGGTGTCTATCCCTGTGCCCGCAAGTTTTTCGGCGTTTTTCCTGTCCAGAAGCCATCCGTTGGAATTGGCCGCCACCCTGAAACCTAAAGATTTTGCCCGGGAAAGAATCTCAAAACTCTCCCGAAGAAGGAAGAGTTCTCCCCCGGAAAAGGAAACATATTTCCCTCCAAGGGAGCGGAGTTCCTCCAGAACCTCAAATATTCTATCCTTGCTGAGCCTTTTCTCCTGTTTTATCTTCCAGAGATGACAGTGCCTGCAGCGAAGATTGCATCTATAGGTAAGTTCCCACTGGATTTTAACGGGGCCTGTGAGGGGGTTTATTCCTCCGGCCAGAAATTTTCCAAGGTTTAAATAAAGTTTCATTGAACTGATATTATATTTTCCCCCCTTTAAATTTTCAATGCTATAATTACCTCTAAAATGTGGGAACCTGTAATCGGTTTGGAAATACACATTCAACTTCAGACTAAATCAAAACTCTTCTGTTCCTGCAAAAATTCCTACGGTGACCCACCAAATACCAATATCTGTCCGGTCTGCCTTGGCCATCCTGGAACCCTTCCGGTGCTGAACTGGGAAGCGGTTAAAATGGCCACCAAACTGGCCACTGCACTTCATTGTCGTATAAACCCCACTTCATACTTTGCCAGAAAAAATTATTTTTACCCGGACCTTCCCAAGGGATACCAGATAACTCAGCACAAATATCCCTTAGCCCAGGACGGATATATAGTGTTACGCTCAGGAAAAAAGATAAGGATAGAAAGGCTACACTTGGAGGAGGATTCTGGAAAATCAATTCATACCGAGGAAGGAACCCTCATAGATTTCAACCGTTGCGGGGTTCCCTTGGCGGAGATAGTCACCAAACCGGACATTTCCTCCCCTGAAGAGGCAGTGGAGTTTCTGAAAATCCTGCGGTTAGTGGCCATTTACACCGGGGTTTCCGATGCGGACATGGAGAAGGGTAATATGAGGTGCGATGCCAACCTTTCCCTGAAACCGGCGGACTCGGGTTCCCTGGGAGTGAAAACCGAGGTAAAGAACCTTAATTCCTTCCGATTTTTAGCCAGGGCCCTGCAATATGAGATTGAGAGGCAGAGAAAACTTCTGGAAGCCGGGGGGAAGGTAGTGCAGGAAACCAGGGGTTACGACAGCCACAGGGGAATTACCTTCACCATGAGAAGCAAAGAAGAGGCTCACGATTACCGCTACTTCCCGGAGCCAGACCTTCCTCCCCTGGTCCTTTCAGAGGAATTCCTGGGAAAAATAAAAGAGGGAATAGGTGAACTTCCCTGGGAAAAAAAGAGCAGATTCGTAGAGGAATTGGGCCTTGATGAGGATACCGCCTGGGTGCTCTGCGGGGAAAAGGAAATGGCTGACCTTTTTGAAGAGACTTTAAAGCATTTTCCCAAACCCAAAGAACTGGCTAACTGGGTGAAAACCGAGGTGATGAAACTGTGGAAAGAAGGGTTAAGGGTTACCCCCATCCAACTGACGAAACTTCTTAAAATGGTGGAACAGGGATATATTTCAAGATTAAAGGCCAAGGAGGTGCTGGAGGAAGTTGCAAAAACAGGGAAAAACCCTGAAGAAATCGTGGAGGAAAAAGGACTACTTCAGATAAGCGATGAGGCATCCTTAAGGGTTATAATAGAGGAGGTGGTGAGGGAATTTCCTGACAAGGTGGAAAAATACCGATCAGGGAAAAAGGGACTTTTAGGCTTTTTTATGGGCCAGGTGATGAGGAGGACCCGGGGAAAGGCTAACCCCAAAATTGTAAATAAAATCCTGGGGGAGGTCCTAAATGGTAAGTGAAAGGGAAGTAAAAAGGCTCAGGAAAATTGCCATAAGGCTAAGGAAACACATAGTCCGCATGACCGGGCTGGCAAAGTCAGGACATCCCGGCGGCTCCTTATCCGCAGCGGACATAGTGACTGTTCTGTTCTTTTACAAAATGAGGTTGGATCCAAAGAACCCCCACTGGAAGGAGCGTGATATTTTTATCCTCAGCAAGGGACACGCCACCCCTGTTCTTTATGCTGCCCTTGCCGAGGCCGGATTCTTTCCCGTGGACGAACTGGCGGATTTCAGGAAATTGACCTCCCATCTTCAGGGTCATCCTGACCGTCTCATGACCCCAGGGGTGGAAATGTCCACAGGCTCCCTGGGACAGGGTCTTTCCGTAGCCAATGGGGTAGCCCTCGCCTTCAAACTGGACCGTTCTCCCAGGAGGGTTTATGTGCTAATAGGGGATGGTGAGATGCAGGAGGGCCAGATATGGGAGGCAGCCATGACAGCCTCTCACTACAAACTGGACAATCTAACGGCTATCTTGGACTACAATGGACTTCAAATTGACGGTCCGGTAAACAGCATAAAATCCGTGGAGCCGGTGGCGGAAAAATGGAGAGCCTTTGGCTGGGAGGTCAGGAAAATAGATGGCCATGACATAAAGCAAATCATAGAAGCCCTTGAGTGGGCCGAGACCGTGAAAGGCAAGCCCTCCTTTATAATAGCCAAGACAGTAAAAGGCAAGGGGGTTTCCTTTATGGAAGGAAAGGTGAAGTTCCATGGGGTTCCCCCCTCTGAAGACGAGATGGTAATAGCGCTTAAGGAACTTGAGGAAAGGGAAAAGGAGCTGGAAAATGAAGGAGTTTGAATTCAAACATTTAAGGGATGCCTACGGGGAAGTTCTGGTGGAAATGGGGGAAAAACATCCGGACATAGTGGTGCTGGATGCGGACCTTTCCGGTTCCACAAGAACGGCCCGGTTTGGTGCCAAATTTCCTGAAAGGTTCTTCAATCTTGGAGTGTCAGAGCAGGATATGATGTCCACGGCGGCAGGCCTGGCGCTGGGAGGAAAAAGGCCTGTGGTCTCCACCTTTTCCATCTTTGCCACAGGAAGGGCCTGGGAGCAAATTCGCCAGTCCATAGCCTATGCCAATGCCAATGTGAAAATCGTGGCCACCCACGGAGGAGTTACCGTGGGAGAGGATGGGGCTACCCATCAGATGCTGGAGGATTTCGCCCTTATGAGGGTTCTTCCAAACATGAAGGTTTTTTGCCCTGCTGATTATTACGAAACCAAGGCTATAGTAAGAAAGGTAATAGAAAGCGAGGGCCCAGCCTATGTTCGCCTTTCCAGGGCGAAATTTCCGGTACTCTTTGAAAATGAACCGGATTTTGAGATCGGAAAGGCAAGGATTATGAAGGAGGGCAAGGACCTGACCGCCATAGGGGTGGGAATAACCGTCTACAGCCTCCTGGTGGCGGCAGAGGAACTGGAAAAAAATGGAATATCGGTAGAGGTGATAGCCTCTCCCAGCATAAAACCCCTGGATGGAGCCATCATAGAGGCTTCGGCCAGAAAAACCGGCAAGGTCCTTACAGTGGAGGAGCACTCGGTTATAGGAGGATTGGGTTCTGCGGTGGCCGAATATCTATCCCAGCATTATCCCGTCAGAATGAGACTCCATGGGGTAAAGGATGTATTTGGAAGGTCCGGAAAGGCCATGGAACTTCTCTCCTTCTTCCGTCTTGATCCCCGGGGGGTTAAAGAGGAAATCCTGGATTTTCTGGGAAAAAACTGATGCTAAGGTTCGTGGGGGTTTATAAGTCATATTCCCCTCCCGGCTATGCCCTTCAAAACATCAACTTTTCCGTGGAAAAGGGCGAATTCGTTTTTATAACCGGACCCTCTGGTGCAGGAAAAACCACCATTATAAAACTCATAACCCGGGAAGAGACGCCTTCTCAGGGAAGGATTTTTTTCAGGAACACAGACATCTCAGGGATAAGCAGGAGAAAAATATACTTATACCGGAGAAGGTTGGGAATAGTCTTTCAGGACTTCAGGTTAATTCCTTATTTAACCGTTTACGAAAATGTGGCTTTGCCGCTCATAATCCAGGGGAAAAAGAAAAGGGAAGTGGAAAGGCGCACTCACCAACTCCTGAAGGAATTCGAAATAATACACAAAGCCAGGGAATTTCCCTCTACCCTTTCCGGAGGAGAACAACAGAGAGTGGCCATAGCCAGAGCGGTATCAGGCACCCCTGAACTTCTTCTTGCTGATGAACCCACAGGAAACCTGGACCCTTTCCTTTCCAGAAGAATAATGAAATTATTCAAAAAACTTAACCTTAAGGGAACAACGGTGATAGTTGCAACCCACGATCTTTCCCTGGTGGAGGAATTCGGGGAAAGGGTGATTCATCTTTCCTACGGCAAAATTAAAAAGATAGTATGAGAAAATTAGTCTACGGAATAAGGATTTTTCTGAGGGACCTCTCCTCCAGTCCGGGAAATCTTCTCTTCCCTCTCCTTGTTTTATCTCTTTCCGTGTTTGTGCTTTACTGGTTCCTTTTCCTGAGGCAGGGCATGGAAAGGGGTATTGAAAGGGTTTCAAGGGATTTTTACGCAAGGATTTTCATTGAAAGAGGGACAGAGCCGGAAAAACTCATCTCCTTTCTCCAGGGGAAGGTAAAAATTGAAAAATGGCGCTTGATAACCCAGGAGGAGGCTTTCCGGGAATTTTCCCGCCTATACCCCGAACTTGCAAGAATCCTCGGAAGCGAAAATCCCTTTCCGCCTAACATAGAAGTGTTTTTCTCGCGGGAGGAAAGCCCTCTGGCCATAAAAAGGGCCCTTAAGGAAATTCGGGCCCTGCCCGGGGTGGAGGACGTGGTGTTCCAGTGGGAGGCTGTGAAGAAATTGAGAAAGGCCAGGAAAAGTTTTGAAGAGGTGGGGGGCTTTCTTACTGCTCTCCTTATTCTGGCCTCAGCCCTTATAATAGCCAATCTCGTTGCTGTAGGGGTAGCCTCCCACAGTCAGGAAATTTCCCTTATGGAGTTGCTGGGGGCAAGCCGAAGTTTCTCATCTCTTCCCTTTGTTCTTATGGGAAGTTTGCTTTCCCTGATCGGAGCCCTTCTGGGCCTGTCGCTGTTTCTGGTAGCCCGATATTTTCTAAGATTCCTCTTTCCGCCTTTCTTCGGCTCCCTCACTTTCCTTTCCATCTGGAACCTTACCCTGGGAAGTCTTCTGGTGGGGCTTCTTGCTTCCCTGGTGGCGGTAAAAAGGCCCTAAGAAATTCCCAGTTTTTTTCTGGTGTATGGAATCAGACCCCCTGCCTGAAGAATTTCCCTGACCTTCCCAGGAAAAGGGGGAAACTGGAAAACTCCCGCAGGGGTTTTCACCTGCCCCTTTTCCAGATCTATTTCCACCTGGTCTCCTTCCTTTACGGAATCCACCGCTTCGGGAAGCTCAATGGCTGGAAGCCCGGCGTTAATGCAGTTTCTATAATAAATCCTGGCAAAGGACCTGGCCACTATAGCGGAAATTCCAGCATATTTTAGTGCCAGCACTGCCTGTTCCCTGGAGGAGCCCATACCGAAATTCTTACCGGCGAAAATTATGTCCCCGGGCTGAACTTTGTTTTTAAATTCAGGATCCAGGTCCTCCATGGCATGGGAGGCCATTTCCTCAGGGCTGAGGTTTTTGTAGGTGTATCTTCCTGGAAAAATCACATCGGTATTCACGTCATCTCCGTATTTAAGAACCTTGCCCTTAAGTTTCATTTTCACCTCCGGGTAAATTATATCAATTCAGGTGGAGAATTTAACGGGTTCCCTGAGGGGCATGCATTCTTCTGGCTTCAGTCCCAGTTTTAATTTCCTGCCCTGAAAACTATCCCTTTTTTCCATTTCCCTGTCTATTTCCGCAAGGACCTTTTGTTTCTCCAGGGCCCATTCAGGGGCTATGAAAAGCTCCAGAGACCTTTCCCCGGAAATTCTCATTACAACTATATCCTCCCTGAGGTTTTCCAGAAAATCCACCGCCAGGGAAACAAATTCCTCCATGGAAAGCAGGGGAAGTTTCCCTTCCCGATAAAGTTTCTCAAGCCCGGTGTTTTTAAGAACGTGGAGAGGATGGATTTTCACCCCGTCCACCGGAAGAGCGGACAAAAATCTGGCCGTCTCCACCACTTCCTCCTTCCCTTCCCCTGGAATTCCTAAAATAACATGGGCTGCTACATTTATGCCCTGCCTTTTCTTGAGCCTCAGGACTGCATCTATAAAATCCGCAACCCCATGGTTCCTCCTCATCCAGCGAAGGGAACGGTAATGAGAGGATTCAAGTCCCAGTTCAACCCAGAGCGGCCTCTCTCTCGCCAGTTCTTCGAGGATGTCCACCACGGGCTCCGGCACACAATCGGGTCTAGTCCCAATGGATATCTCCACGAACTCGGGAAATTCAAGGGCCTGCCAGTACCTTTCCCTGAGAACCTCAGGGGGCCCGTAGGTATTGGTGAAGGCCTGGAAATATGCTATAAAGAACTTTGCCCCGTATCTTCTTCGGGCCCGCTTCATTCCCTCCAGGAGTTGCTCTCTTATGGGTGGAGGCTTGAAGGTAAGGGGACCGGAACCGTACACATCGCAAAAAATACACCCCTGCCTGGAAAGCCTCCCGTCCCTGTTGGGGCAATAGAAACCCGCCTGAAGGGGGATTCTGTGAACACGGGCCCCGTATTTTTCCTTCAAATAAACGCTATACTTTCTATACCTGGCCATGGACCACCTTTAATGCAAGTTTCATATCCTCCCACACCATTTTCTTCAATTCCCTGGGTTCCCCCCTCTGCAGAAGATATGATGGATGATAGGTTACCACCACGGGAATTCCACGAAAACTGTGAATGGCTCCCCTCAGGGAGGAAAGGGTGGCCTTTTCCCCCGTCAGGTTTACCGCAGCAACCCTCCCCAGGGCTATCAGTACCCTGGGTTTTATAATCTCTATCTGCTTTACAAGAAAGGGAAAACACGCCCTCTGTTCCTCCTCGGTAGGGGTTCTATTTCCAGGGGGACGGCATTTTACCACATTTCCGATAAAAACTTCCTCCCGGCTATAACCCATGGCCCTGATTATTCTCGTTAGAAGTTCCCCTGCCCGACCAACAAAGGGCCTGCCGGTCAGGTCTTCCTGGGCCCCAGGAGCTTCTCCCACGAAGAATATTTCAGCAAAGGGATTTCCCTCTCCGGGAACGAACTTTTTCCTGTTTTTATAAAGGGGACATCGCCTGCATCCCGAAATTTCCTCTGCTATTTCCCTGAGGAGTTCCTCCCTTTTCAGGGTGGTAAAGCCTCCGCTTACTTCCCTGAGGAATCTCCCGTAACACTTCAGGTCGTCAAAAAATCCCTTACCTTCCATAGAATCTCCTTGTGGGAGAGGATGGAACGGTGGTCATCATCAGGGGAAAGAAGGAGCTCCGCCTCCGGACACCTCCGGTTCAAACGGAGGCTATCTTCGTATGGAACCGTCTCGTCCCGTTTCCCGTGGATTAAAAGGTGAGGTATTGACCTTTTGCATATAAAATTAAGAGGGGAAAATTCCTCCAAGGAAAACCCCACCTCTTCCTCTATTTTCCTGAGAATTTTTTTCCTCAAAGACAGGGGAAGAGGCTTTATCATCCTCTCTGTAATTTCCAGGGTGGAAGCAAAGGGGGCCATGGCCACCACCCGACTTACCTGACCGTAGGTTGAGGCCGCAATAATAGCAGAAGCGGCGCCCATGGAATGGCCTACCAGGAAAACCTCTTCTCCCAGGAATTCAATGACAGAACCTATGTCCTGCCAGAATACCTTTATACTTACGGGCCAATGGGAACTGCTTTCCCCGTGATTGGAAGCGTCAAAGGCCAGGAGGGAAAAATCCCGGGAAAGTTCCCTTATGAGAGGGAGAAAAACCTCCCTGTTAGCCCCCCAACCGTGGACAAGCACGGCCCAGTTTCCGCCCCTGTCCATTTTCCACGCCTTCAGAATCCTCCCGTTGCTTTCAATCTCTACATCATGAAAACTGAGCCCCAAATCCGCAGGGGTGGAAGAAGGTGGAATCTTGGCGTTTTTGAAAAACGCTTCTATTATCTTCAGCATTTACCCTCCTGCTGGAATTATAGCAGTAATGGATTTTAAGGGAAGGAGGGAAAATCTTTCAGTAACTTTTATGCCCACCGAAGAAAGTCCCAGAAGTTCATCAAAAACGAGATTTGTCTCAAGGGAAAGATCACCATAGCCCGGCGAATATCTCCAGTTGAACCTGTGTAGCCCGAAGTGAACCCCCTCCCTTTCTATGGCCCTATTAAGGCTTTCTGCAACCCCCTCCACCGCCTCAGAGCCAAAGGCATCCAGGATTACGGCCTGGTCAACCGGCAGGGCCTCCATTAAACGGTCAAACTCTTCCCCTATGGTAACTGCCATAAGATATCCATGAGTAAACCCGCGGAAATGGGATGCCAGGCTCCTGCTGTTTATCCTCTTTCCGCCTATTACCAGATATTCCTCTCCTATTTCCTCTACCCCAAAAAGTCCATATATACCCACAGGTTTTATTACCCGCTTCGCCCTCTCCACCGACTCTTCAATCTTCCTCATCATCTCCTGACTCAACTGGCTCTTTCCCCTTTTATACCCCAGAAGAGCCCAGAAAGCCTTCTGATTAACAAGGTATGGAATCCCGGTCAAAATCTTTATCATGGTATAATTTTACACCAGCCGACGTAGCTCAGCAGGTAGAGCAGCTGATTCGTAATCAGCAGGTCAGGGGTTCAAATCCCCTCGTCGGCTTAGAAAATCCGAATTCTTGATAAAAGCCCTATAGGGGAGTTGCTTTCCCTCCCTTATCCCTATCCTCCCTGAAAATCCAATCTCCTCACCCTGCCTTAATCCTCCCTCCAGAAGTTTTACTGGTCCCAGGTTTACCACCGTTCCGTCCAGGGAAAGGTCCATTCCCAGGGCCTGGGTTAATTTTCCGGGCCCTGAACAAAGTTCCCTCAAATCACGCTTCTTCCTCCGCCGCTTCATTTCATCAATGCCCATGATGGGCTCCAGGGCCCTTATCAATATGGCCCCGGGACGGTCCTCCTCTAAGAAAATTATGTTTAAAAGCACATGCCCGTGAACCTTGTAAAGGAAAAGGCTGCCCGGGGGTCTGTAGAGGGCATCCCTCTTTGCTCCCCTTCTTCCCCTGTAGGCAAAGGAACCAGGGTCATCTTCCCCTAGATAAGCCTCTGCCTCCACAATTCTGCCGCCTGCGCCCTTATAAAAAAGTAATTTCCCCAGAATTTTTCTCAGAGCCTGCAGTGGGTCCAGAAGAAAAAATTCCCTTTTAACCTCCTTCATGTTGAAATTTTAACCCATCCTTTGGGCTTAATACCAAGTTGGGGTAAAATTTAACCATGAAATTCTCTTTCGCCGGAGCAACCGACAGGGGGAAGGTAAGAAGGAAAAACGAGGATTGTTTCGTGGCAAAAAAAATAGGGGAAACTGAGTACCTTTTTGTTGTGGCCGACGGAATGGGTGGGCATCTTGCAGGGGAAATAGCCAGTTCTCTTGCGTGCAAAATAGTGGAAGAGTTCCTTACAAAGGAAACCGGGAAAAGACCACTGTTAAAACTTCTGGAAGCCTTTGAATGGGCAAATCAGGAAATCCTGAAGGAGGGGAAAAAATCCGCCAGGACCATGGGCATGGGCACGACCCTTACCGCCCTTTATATAAAAGACGCCAGAGCCCATATAGCCCATGTGGGGGATTCCCGGGTTTACATGGTCAAGAAGGGGAAAATGTTGAAACTGACCAAGGACCATTCCCTGGTGGAAAAATTACTCATGGAAGGCAGCATATCAGCCAAAGAAGCCAGGAACCACCCCAAAAAGAACATACTCTACGAATCCGTGGGGGTTTTAGGGGAAATTCATCCCCAGCTGGTAGGCCCCCTGGATATTGAAGGTGACGAGATTTTTATCCTGTGTAGCGATGGATTAAACCTCCACCTGAATGATGAAGAGATCAGGGAAATCGCAGAAAAAATGGGGCCAGAGGATGCGGTAAGGAGAATGATAGAAATAGCAAACAAAAGGGGAGGAAAGGATAACGTGACCGCTATAGTGATTAAAGGGGAAGGAGGAAGTGAAATTTTTGAGGAGAACCGACAGGAGGCCATCAATAAATGGGACTGGCTTACTTTTGCCTTCGTGCTTTTAATATACATCACCTTCCTGGTAGGAGGATTTCTTATTCAGAAAAAGGCCGAATCTTTTATCGTGAGACCACCGTCTTCCGTTTCCACTAAATGAGATATCTCAGGTTTGCCATTTTTCTTATTTTTGCCCTGAGTTTTCACTTAACCCTGGCTCCCTTATCCATTATTTTGGCCTGGATTTTGAGGAAAGAGGGCTTGCTTTATTGGGTTTACAAATTTTTCTGGAGGGCCTCCTATTTCCTTTTGGGGATAAAATTCCAGGTAGAAGGAGAGAACAGGATACCTCTTCCCCCCTTTATTATAGCCCCAAACCATCAGAGCTATATAGATGGCCCCTTTTTCCTGGCCTTTTTCCCGTACAGGGTAAAGGCCATGATAAAGAATAGCATCTTCAGGATTCCCTTCGTGGGTCAGGCATTAAGGGTGGCCAATTTCATAAGCGTAAAAAGGGAATCTTCCCTCAGGGCCTCCTTTGCCTTCAGGAGAGCAGAGACATTGCTGAGAAAGGGGGAGGTTCTACTTATTTTCCCTGAGGGAACAAGGACAAGGGATGGAAGCCTCGGAAGATTCAAAGAGGGGGCTTGCAGGTTGGCCAGGCAAGCCGGGGTTCCCATTCTACCGGTGGTGTTTTTTAATTCCATGGATTTGCTACCCCGGGGAAAGTGGATTCCCCGGCCAGGAAGGGTGAAGGTAAAATATCTTCCCATTATAAAACCCCGGGGAAGACCCGGAGAAATCTGCGAGCGACTCAGAGAAGGGATAGAAAATGCTCTTAAAGAAAATTAAATCCTTTCTCAAAAAAATATACATAAAAGAAGAACAATTACTTTTCATTCTGATAATAATATTGGGATTTTTGGTGGGATTATTTGACGCAGCCTTCAGGTTCTCCATTCACCTCATTTCCAAATTGACCTATTTAAAGGGAGGCTTATGGATACTATCCCCGGTAGCAGGGGGGCTGATGGCGGGTTTTCTTATCAGGTTGTGCCGGGAGGCGGCGGGAGGAGGTGTGGGTTATGTTCGGAGGATGCTCTCCTTTTTCGGGGGAAAAATTCCCCTTAAGATAACCGCCTTCCGCTTCCTGACCAGCGCGGTAAATGTGGGAAGTGGGTTTTCTTTAGGACCTGAGGGGCCTTCCGTGGCCATAGGAGCAGGAACAGGGGCAGCCCTGGCCAGCGCTTTTCACCTTTCCACCAGGAATACCAGGATACTGGTAAGCATAGGGGCGGGAAGTGGTATATCTGCAGCCTTCGGGGCCCCCATGTCCGGAGTTACATATATGCTGGAGGAAATACTGGGAAACTTCAGCGCAAGAATAGTGGGGGCCTCCTTCATCGCCACGGTATTCGCTTCTGCGATCCAAAAATGGGTGGGTGGGCACCTTTTAATGTTTTCTGTTCCTGAATTCAGGCTTCTTTCCCCTTATGAGCTCTTTTACTACATACTTCTGGGACTTTTCATTGCCCCTATTTCCGTGGCTTTCATCCGGTTGAATAAGTACTTTAAGGGGCTCTTCAAAAAATTAAAACTTCCTATGGAACTCCGCCTTGCTGCGGTGGGCGGGGTTATATCCCTCACGGCTCTGGCCCTTCCTCAGGTCATGGGGACCGGTTATGAAACCCTCACCGAATTCATGCAAAAACCCTCATCAATGAATATTGTGGCGGTGCTTCTTCTGGGAAAACTTGCCATGACTTCCCTTTCCATAGGCTCCGATGCCAGCGGTGGAATGTATGCCCCATCCTTTTTCTTAGGGGCCTTTTCTGGAATATTCATGTGGAAACTTTTCTCCTTGCTCTTTCCCTTCCCCATAGCATCACCCGGTGCCTATGCCATAGTAGGTATGGGGGCCTTCTTCGGCGGGGCCTTCCGGGTTCCCCTTACCGCTTTTCTCCTCATCTTTGAACTCACAAAGATGAACAGTTCCATTCTTTTGCCCCTTATGTTGACCACAGGGGTAAGTTATGTTATCTCCCAGGCCCTTTACGAGTATTCGGCCACTGAAGCTATCATGCTTGAGGAAGGAAGTCTTATCCCCAAGGAGGCTGGTGGAGTTCTGGAAGAAATTCTGGTTAAGGATGTTATGAGGGTGGACTTTGATGTTATTCCTGGAGATTATACCGTTTCCCAGGTAAACGAAATCCTTGGCCTTCTTCCTTTCTCCTCTTATCCCGTGGTGGACAGGGAAGGTAATTATCTTGGCATGGTAACCAAATCAGAATTAAAAAGGGCCTACCTGAGGGGGGAAGGGGAGAAAAGGGTTGAGGAAATCCTTTCCCACACCACCGCCCACCTTCATCCGGACATGCCCATGAGCATAGCCATGACCAGATTGGCTGATAGTCCCACGGATATTCTCCCGGTTCTTGATCCTGTGAGCCACAGGAAACTCCTGGGGGTTCTTTCCATGGGAGATTTTATGAGAAAGATAATGGAAAAAATGGAAATAAAGGGAGGTGAATATGAATAAAAAACTCGGGTTCTTATTCCTTCTATTTTTCCTCTTTGCCTGTGGCAAAACGGACAAAAACGTCCAGCCCCTGAAACTTGCGGATTTTTATTTCTTTACCCTCAAGGAAGGAAAGGAGATGAAAATCACAGGGGAAGAATTTACCCAGGGCCAGGTGGTTAAGGTTAAGATTTTCGTGGAAAATTTCGGTTATAAAAAAACCGACAAGGGGTACAAAATTTCCGTAATGGAATTGCTGAAAATCATTGATAGCGAAGGCTCCATTGTATATTCAAAGGTGGAAGTGGACCAGACCCGGGTGCTTGAGGAATTAAATCAGTACTTGATCTTCGTCAATACCCTGGGCTTTTCAAAGAGAATGCCTGCTGGAGATTATACTCTGGTTTTTGAAATTGTGGACAGGATTAAGAAGCAGAAACTTAAGATAAAGAAGAAAATCCATGTAAAAGCCCTTATCTGACATCGCCGGCTTTTTTAAGGGCAATCAGGAAAAGGGGGGGGCCGATTAGCATACTGATAATGACCGTGGATATAATCAGGTTTTTTAGCAAAATTCCATAATTCTGAAAATAGTCCCCAACTAAGGAAGCAAATCCCAGGGTGAGTCCCGCCTGGCTTATGAATGCCATCCACCCAAAATTTTTCACCTGAGGGTCTCGGGCTCCTGCCCGGGTTCCGGCAAAAAGGGAAAGGAGTCTTACCACCACGAAGAAGATGGTTGCCGGGAGAATGGTTTTAACCACTCCAAGGTCCATGGAGGCGCCGGTCATTGAGAAAAAAACCGTCAGAATAGGAACCGATGCATCATAGAGACTTTCCAGGAAGTCGTGACCGAAGGGAGAAAGGTTTCTCACTGCCATACCGGCGGTCATGGCGGCCATTATGGAGTGAAAATGCAGGTGGTGCGAAATGGAGGCTATAAAGAAGGCAATTATTAGCACAAAGGAAAATCTACCACCCTGAAAATAGGCGAAATAAAAAATGATAAGGGCAGAAAACACCAGTCCGGAAATTATGGAAATAAGAATTTCAATGGACAGGTTACGGAAAACCCCGAAATTGAACTTCGTCCCTGCGGAAATCAGGGCAATTACCATGGTAAAAAGAAAAACTATAACCACATCCTTTAACACCGTTATGCCCACTATAATATCCGTAAATTTTCCCTCTGCCCTGCTTTCCATAATAA
>JALVRF010000005.1 GCA_027025175.1 Candidatus Aminicenantota bacterium
GGGTTATGCCGTGGACAAAGGAGGGTCCGTTGACATGAACCCTTCTGGGCTTGTCAGAGCCGTCGCTCACCATGTAGTAGCCGAATTCCCCCCTGGTGGCCTCGGATTTAACATAGGTTTCCCCAGGTGGAATTTTCCAGTAAAGGACATTGGGCAGCCGGGCAAGGAATTCTCCCTTGGGCATTTTCTCTATAATTTGCCTTATAAGGTTTATGCTCAGGTCTATTTCCCTTCGCCTTACAAGGAGCATGGCCCAGGCATCGCAGCCATCCTCTGTTATCACATCAAAATCAAGGTATGGATAAGCCTCGTAAGGATGGTCCTTCCTCACATCGTAGGGGAAACCACATGCCCTGGCCACAGGACCGGTTATCCCCATTTCGTCCACCCACTCCCTGGGAATTTTCGCAAGCCCCTTCAGCCTTTTCTGCACCACGGCATTTTCCATTATTATCTCGTCGTATTCAGGAAGCCTTCTCTCTATAATGTCCATCAACTTAAGAACCCTCTCCTCAAAGCCCTCGGGAAGGTCCTTCCTTACCCCTCCTGGCATTATGTAAATGTGATAAATTCTTCCCCCTGTAAGTTCCTCAAAGAGGTCAAGGATGTAATCCCTGTCCCCGATTCCCCACTGCACCGGGGTGGAAAGTCCCATGGAGCCTGCTATCCCTCCATACCACATGATGAACATCTGGAGGCGGGAAAGTTCAAGGACTAAGGTCCTTATCCACTTTGCCCTTTCAGGAATCTCTATGCCGGCCAGTTCCTCAAGGCCCCTGGCAAAGTTTTCCTCGTTGGTGTCAGGCTCTGGAACGCAAATTCTGCAGACTAAGGGGAAGCTTTTTATGTAAATACGCCTTTCCATTAATTTCTCAAATCCCCGGTGGAGGTATCCTATGTGGGTTTTTGCCCAGGTTATGGTATCCCCTTTAAGGAGAACCTCCACGCTCATGTTTCCGGTCACCCCTGGATGCTGGGGACCTATGAAAAGTCTTACTTCTTCCTTGCTCATTTTCTTCTCCATTCGTCGTATTGCTCGGAAATCTGTTTTCTTATGATTATCCCGCTCTTGGGCTCCCTTTCCCCGAACTTCTCCATGGAATACTTCAGGGTATCAAAATCCCTTCTCATGGGTGGAATATCGTCCCAGTCCTCAAGGATGAGTTCCTCATGCTGGGTGGGATTCCCCTCAAAATCTACCCCGAACATCTCGTGAATCTCCCTTTCGTAGGCCTCTGCCTGGGGCCAGATTTTGTATATGGTCTGAAACTTAGGAGCCTCCCGGTCAATTTTCGTCTTAACCAATATGTTGTGCTTCTTTGAGGGATTCCACAGGTTATAGACCAGTTCAAATTTCCCCTCCTCTATCCAGTCCACGCAGGAAATCATCACCAGGGTTTTATACCCCTCGTATTCTTTAAGGTAAACAAGGAGAGGAATGAGGTCCTTTTCTGTGGTCCCGACCAGGGCCAGGTCCTTCCTTTTTTCCTGGCTCTGGAGAATCTCAAATTTTTCCTTCAATTTATCCAAAATCTCCATTTTCCACCTCACCAGTTATAATTGGGCATTCGCCAGTTCTTTATTATTTTCCTCTGGTTCTCCCTATACCAATCCAGGTTTTCAATGTATTTTTTCCACCCATCTGCCTTTCCGCTGTCTATGAGCCCCTGGAGCCTCTTAAACCCGGCTAAGATGGCCTCGGGCCTGGGCATACACCCTGTAATCCAGACATCCACCGGAAGGTAAAGGTCCAGTCTGTTTATGGCATTGTAGGAGTCGTAATACATTCCCCCGTTTATGGGACAGGCCCCTAAGGCCACCACATATTTGGGGGATTGCATCTGCTCGTAAACCCTTATGACCCTCTTAAGGGTTTTCACCGTGAGGTATCCGCTTATTATAAGAACATCTGCCTGACGGGGGGTCCCCACCATCCTCATGCCCAGCCTTTCGGCATCAAACCTGGAGGTGAAGGTGGGACGAAGTTCTATGGAACCGCAACCTGTCCCGTAGGCCACCACCCACAGGGACCTCGCCCTTGCCCAGTCGTTTATTTTTCTGAAAACCCCACCGTAGGTCATTTTTTCTGGCTTTTCGTTCAGGAAATAATTTTTATCCTTTCCCATCTCTCACCTCACCAAATAAATCCTTACAAGGTCAATGAGCCCAAACAGGCTTGGCCAGGTCCAGAAGAAAAGCACAGATTGCTCCAAGCGAAACCTGGGGAAAACATTGGTTATGAAAAGGGGCCACAGGAAAATCACGAAGGTTTTAACGAAAGCCCAGAGCAAATTGCTGGCCCCTCCTAAGAAAAGGTTCATGAAAAGGAGGTATTTGGCCACAGCGAAAACACTCCTTCCGGAAAACATGTAGGAAAGGAAGGTGGAGCTATATTCTGTAGGAGGTCCTATGGCTATTTCCTGGGGAGCGAGAACCACCTGAAAGGGATAGGAACCCATCATTCCCAGGAGGCTTATGAAGGCCGCGGCTGCGGCAAAGGGATGGGTAAAGATGTGCCAGTGGAGAATTCCTCCCTGCTGTGCCCTTACTATTCCTTCAATGGAGGTGGTCTTGTCCGCTATCATGAGGACCACCACAGAGATGACGAAGGGAAGTTCGTATCCTGCCATCTGGGAAAGTCCCCTGGTAACCCCTATGGGGGCGTGGGGATGACCGCTCTCTGCAGCCCCGAGCGCCATTCCTAAGCACCCCAGAACCATGAAATACATGAGAACTATCAGGTCACCGCCGAAGGAGAAATTGCTCAGATAGGGATTTCCCACCACAATGGGAACCAGAAGGAAGGTCCCAGCGCCTCCCACCAAGCGAAACATTGGGGCTAAGTAAAACATGACCCCGTGGGAAATGGCGGTTTTCTTTCGGAATAGTTTCCAAAGGTCAATGAAATTCTGCCATATGGTCGGTCCCCTTCTGTTCTGCATCCTGGCGGTTATTTTCCTTGAAACTCCGCCTAAGAAAAGCCCATAGGCAATCCCGCCCAGAAGGGCTAAAAATGCGTAAAATATCTTTGCCCACATCATTTCACCCCTGTAAAGGCATAAAGGATAATGATTGAAATGAGAATCACATAGGCGGCGTAGGTGTTAACATCCCCTGTGTAAATTCTCCTTCCCATCTCAGCAAAGGCCCCAATCCATTGGTAAATTCCCCTCCATATTTTGCTCACTAAAGGATAAATCAGCCATTTCACCGCCCTGCGGAAGTGGTCGTAAAGACCATAACCGAAGTGAAGGTCCTCCGGGGCGCGGGGAACCTCTCCTGAATAGCCCACATCCAGCTGACCAACCTTTCTTATTCTGGCCGAGGTGAGGGCGAAGAATACCAGGGCAAGTAGGAAGGAGCCCACAAGGAAAACCATGAGGAAGAAGGCATTCCAGTGGCCGAGTTTAGAAACAATCCCCAGGGCCTTATGATAATGGAAACCTGGGTTTTCCATACCCGGAATACCGGAAAGAACTTTGTTTATCGGATTGAGAAGAAGATTGGGGAAAGCACCCAAAACTCCAAGAGGAATTAAAAGGATTACCTCCACCAAGGCTATTGGCCAGGGGGCTTCCTTTACATTCTCGTTTTCCTCCTGGAGCTGGCCCAAGAAAACCGCATGGAGAATCTTAAAGCAGTAAAGGAAGGCTAAGGTGGAGGCGAGAAAAGCCACCACGGTTATAAAAATCCATCCCTTCTCAATGAGGGCCGAATAAAGGAGCCATTTTGCTGCGAATCCCGAAAGGGGAGGAATCCCGGCTAAGGCTATTATGGCAAGAAGGGTGGCAAAGAAGGTAAGGGGCATTCTTCTAATGAGCCCTCCCATGTGGGGCAGGTAAGAGGTTCCTACCCTGTAAATTATCCCTGCTGCCGCCACGAAGAGAAGCCCTTTGAAGATGAAGTGGTTTACCGTGTGATAAAGGGCAGCGTTCCATCCTAAGGGAGTAAAAAGGGAAAGCCCTATAAGGATATAGCCCACCTGTCCCACGGAGGAATAGGCAAGGAGTTTTTTAAGGTCGTCCTGAAACACTGCAAGGAGGGTCATGAAGAAGGCGGTCAGTGCTCCAGCCCATCCAAGAAGGTAACGAAAACCTGCCCCGGAAAGAGCAGTAAGCACATAGAGGAAAACCAGGCCAGAGCCGAAAACCCCCATTTTGGACATTATCCCGGAAAGCAGGGGCGTAAATTCGTCGGGACTTTCCCCGTAGGCATCCCTGGCCCATATGTGGAGCGGGGAGGTGGCCATTTTAACCAGGAAGGCTAAGGAAATAAGGACCGCTGGAAGAAGGCCGTAAAATTTACCCGGAGCCAAACTCAGGGAAGGAAGGAGGTAAATTCCCCCGAGCATGGCATAAGCCCCTGCTGCGGAAAATACTGCATAAATCCAGGCAGCCTTTTTCCCTTTTCCCATGTTTATAAGGAGGAAGGAAGCCCAGCTCATTATCTCCCAGAAAACGAATACCGAAAGCCAGGTAGAGGAAAGGACAAGTCCAGCCATGGAAAAGAGAACAACCAGGTAGGCAGGATAAAAGGATGAGGAAAGTTTTTTAGAGCCGGGATAGGTGGCCAACAGAAGGACCGCACCTCCGAAAAGAACAAGGGCAAGGAAAAACCCGTGAAGGTCGGGTTTTATGTACGGGTAAAGGGAATATATCCCATAGGCCAAAACCCCCAACGAAGCTATCCACTGAAGCAGCCTTGAGGCTCCAAGGAAGTAAACCAGAAGGGAAATTCCAAGAAGGAGCAAAATTTCTGGTTTTACCGGAATGTGAATTTTATCGGTGAACATTCCCCAGACTACTGGCACAGAAGCAATAAGAATCAGGGAAGATATTAATGGAGAGGCCAGATTTCTTCCCACCTTCTTTCCTTTCCCCTCGGAGGCTATTCTGTAAAAGCGGAAGTAATAAACCACCTCGGCCAGGGCCCCAAGAAGAACCAGCCCCACAACCCAGGAATAATTTCTGGGAATAGCGAAGATGAGAAGTATCTTGGCCCAGAATCCCGGGAAGGGAGGAACCCCTGCTATGGAGAAAACCGAGGTGGAAAAGGAAAACTTGAATACGGGATTGGAGGCAAGAACACCCCTCCAGCCCTCAATTTTCCTTTCTTTCACGTTGTCCGCAAGGAGAAAAAGGGAGGACTTGCCGAAGGAGTGATTAAAGACCAGAAGGACCATGGCAAGGCCCATCATGAGCCTTGAGGACGATGAAACCGAAGGGTTCAGGAAGAATCCGGCTACCAGAATAAGAAGTCCCAACTGGGCCACCGAGGAATAACCGAGGAGCCTGCGGACATCCTTCTGCCTCCAGGCAAAAAACTGGCTTACTAAATAGGTCAATCCTCCAAAGAGAAGGGCTAAGTGGAAAAAGGAAGGCAGGGGAAGATAATGGGCTGTTTTTACGAAAACCAGATAAAAGGCCTTTACTGCTGCCCCTGCCAGAAGGGCTACCACCACAGGGTCTGCCCCCTGATAAACATCCAAGGCCCAGCCGTTTACAGGGAAAACTTCCAGTTCAATAAGAAGCCCGGCAAGAATCATAAGGGTAATAAGGGCCAGGACCGCGGAGGAAATCCCCCCGGCCAGTTTGCCTGCTATATCCAGCATGTTCAGACTTCCGGTGGCCTTGTAAAGGAAAACCACTCCTAAAAGTATGAAGGTTGAACTTATGGAGCCTATAACCATGTATTTAAAGGCGGCCTCAAGGGCCTTTTCGTCCTTAGAAGAAGCCACCAGCCCGTAGGCTGCTATGGAAGTAATTTCCACGAAAACGAACAGGTTGAAAAAGTCTCCGGTGAAACTTATTCCGGTCGCACCTAAGGAAAGAAGGAGAAACAGGATGAGAGCCTTCCCTTCGGGCTGAGGGAGTCCCCTTACGAACCAGTGGATGGCCCCTAAAAGGGCGATGGTGAAAATAAGGAATCCTAAGGCAGCCTCCGCTTTTCCTACCAGCAGGTTAATTCCTATGGGAGGGGGAAAACCGCCAATCTTTACCAGGATGGGCTTTGCGATTTTGCCTGTGATAAAGCCATAGAAATTAACCCCGGAGACTAAGAAGTCAAATGCAAGGGTAAGGAGGAAGAAAACCCTTGCCCATATTCTGTTGTAAACCTGAAGTATGCCTATGAAAAAGGCCGAAGCCAGGGTAACTCCGATTATAATTATGGGATTTACCATTTCAACTCCTTGTATTCTTCAATTTCAAGGGTTTTCTTTTTGGAATACATGAGCATCACAATGGAAAGGGCCACTGCAGTGACCGCAACTCCTATGACTATGGCCGTAAGGACCAGGGCCTGAGGAAGGGGGTCCACCACCTTGGAGGATGTGTTAACCAGAAGGTCCTTGATGTTTACGATGGGGGCTGTCCTTCCCCGGATGAAACCCAAGGAAATGATGAGCACATTAACACCGGTGTCCATAAGGGAAAGCCCTATAACTATTTTCATTATGTTCCTCTTAACCAAAACCGCATAAAGCCCTATGAGTATCAAGAGTATAGAAGCGACGAAGAAAGCCATCATTCCTCCTTGGTGGTCTTAATCATATCGGTTATAAGGCCCGAAAGTTCGGAGCCCACTTTAAATCCCACCGCCACATATATGAGGGGAATTACACCGGCGGAAAACAGGCGGTTCCACTGACCCAGGGGGATTATGTTGTTAGCCAGAAAACTCCCACCCCAGATGAGGCCTGCAAAACCTATAAGAACGAAGGTAATTCCCGCAAGTCCCTCCACCGTGGAAAGGGCCCTGTGGTTGGGATGGAAGGTAAAGTGGGCAAGAAGCATCAGCATTACTGCAGAGGCAATAACAGTTCCTCCCTGGAAACCTCCCCCTGGAGTTAGGTGCCCGTGAATGAATATGTAGGCACCGAAAAGAATAAGGAGAGGATAAAGGGTTTCCGAGGCGGTTTTGACGATGAGGCTGGCCTCCCTTCTTTCGTATCTTCTCCTGCAACGGCAGGTGGAAAGGAGGAAAGCCAGGGCAGTGGCTGCCAGGAAAAGCACGGTGACCTCGCCAAGGGTATCAAATCCCCTGTAGTTTACCACTATGGAGGTCACCAGGTTGGAGCCCCTATTCTCCTCAATTCCTTTATCCACATAATGCCTGGAAACTCCCCACTTCTCTTCTCCAAAGGGAAAGGAGGAAGTTATTTTGGCCATAAAGAAGCCGAGAACGATGAGGAAAATTATTGCCAGCCATTTTCTCATTTCTCGTACCTCTCAGTTTTTCTTATGGCGATTATGAAAATAAGGGTGGTAAGTCCCGCACCTATGGCAGCCTCAGTCATGGCCACATCAGGAGCCTGAAGATAAAGGTAAACTATGGAAGCCACCAAGGAAACGAAGCCTGCCGCTACCACCGAGGCAAGAAGGTCCTTGGTTTCCACCGCATATATGGCCAGACCCAGCATTAGAAATAAAAGAAAAAGCATGAAATACTCAAGAATCATTTTCTTCCTCCTTGAGTCCCCTTTCCTTATCCTCGGCATATCTATCAAGAACAGAGCCCTCGGCAAGGGGAATGCCCTTGTTATGGGAAGCCCTGGCCAGGGCATGGGAGGATACGGGATTGGTAAGAAGGATGAAAAGGGAGATTATGGCTGTTTTAAAGAACCACTGGGGATGGTAAATGCCAACCCCCATTATAAGGGAAAGGGCCCCTAAGGTAGTGGCCTTTGTTCCTGTCTGCATCCTGTTGTAAACATCCGGCATTCTCAGGAGCCCTATTCCAGCGAGAAACAGAAACAGGGACCCCACCAGTATAAGAAATTCTCCCAGGGCTCGGTAAACCATCAAACACCTCCTTCTAAATACCGGGCAAGGGCTATAACTCCCAGGAAGGCAAGAACCGCATAGACCAGGGCCACATCAAGGTAAATGGCTCTGTGAAAAATCTGGGAGAAAAGAACAATCATTGCCGTGGTTATGGTGGTGGCTGTATCCAGTCCCACTGCCCTATCGGAAATGGTGGGACCGGCCACAATCCTGTAAACCGCCATCACAGTGGCCAAACTGACAAGGGCGAAAACTATTATAAGGAGATTACTCAAAGATCACCTCCAGAAACCTCTCAAATCCCTTTACTATTTCCTGGGTGGCCGCCTCTATGTCAGGACTTTTAACATCTATCCAGTGAATGTAAAGGTACTGACCAACAATATCCACGGAAAGGGTGCCAGGGGTCAGGGTTATGGAATTGGCTAAGGCGAGTTTTCCTGCATGAGTTTTGAGCTTGGTTTTTACCTTTACTATACCCGGATTTATGGGGAGCCGGGGATTTATAACCCTCATTGCCACATCCAGGTTTGCCTTTACCATGGCGTAAATAAAGTAGAAGAGATAGATGAAGGTAAATAAATACCTTTTGGGCTGAAGCCATTTTTTAGGCTCAGGACCGGCCACCCCCGGGGCTATCATGCTAATGACCGCGGCGGTTATAAGGCCCACGGAAAGTTCCTGAGGGTCAAAACTTCCGGTTATGGCCACCCACAGAACGAAAAGCACAACTGTTGAAACGACAACCTTCATGCCACACTCCCTTTTTTAATCTTGTATGCCAAATACTCTATTTCCGATGCTATTTCCACATAATTAATCACAACCCCGGGTGGAGCCTTTATACCCTGAAGGGCAAAACTGAGGATTCCTTTTATGCCTGCCCTGGAAAGCAGGTTCACCGTCTCCTGGAGGCCTTCCGGGGGAATAGCAAGAACTGCAATCTGAGGGGCATGTTTTTTGTAAAATCCCTCAATTTCCCCTATGGGTAAAACTTCCACCCCGTTTATCCTCTTTCCGATTTTTTTCTCATTTCTGTCAAAGGCGGCCAGAACCTTAAAATATGGTATCTCCTTCAGGTGGTGGATAAGGGCCCTGCCCAGGTTTCCGGCCCCCACGATTATCACCCTTATGGGTTCGTTTATTCCTATTATCTCCTCTATGGCCTTAGAAAGTTCCCCTACCCTGTAGCCCTTACCCCTGATGCCAAACTCTCCGAAATAGGAAAGGTCCTTCCTCACCAGGGAACCTGAGATCCCGCAGGTCCGGGCCAGGTCAGAAGACTGGACCCATTCCTGACCCTCAGCCTCAGCCTGGCGCAGGCACCTGAGGTAGGTGCTTAATCTCCTTATGCTAACTTCAGGTATGGTTATAGCCATTTTTCTTGTGAAAGTTCTAACTTAAACAAGGTGAGTATAATACCATAAGAAGGAAAAAAATCAAGATTATTTTTAGGTTTTGCTCACGCTTCCTTTCCTTATTAAAATATTATATGTTTGCTACAAGGGAGGCTCTGATGATCGAATCCAGTACTTGTGGAATTATACTAAAGATATTGAACTCTCTACCTATAGGTATAGGAATATTTGACAATAACAAGAAACTTATCCTTTCAAACGAGGAATTCAAAAAAATCCTGAGAAGCATTGAAAATCAAGAAATATTTTTCAAGGACCCTCCAGCAGTTAACGAACTGTTCATATCCTCTATAAACAAGATAACAGGTTTCTCCTCCTACAAAACAACCCACGGATGGTTCGTAATAACAAAGGATATAACCAGCAAACAATATATTGAGGAAAGCGAAGACAAGAGAATCCTGGAATTATTGGACCATCTTTTCTCCATGGTAAGGCATGAGGTAGGAAATCCTATAAATACCATAAAGTTCTCTTTATCCGTCATGAAAGAAGACATAGACAGTTTCTCCAGGGAGAAACTTCTGGAATACATAGATCGTCTCCTTGAAGAAATAGAACAACTTGAAGAAATCCTCCGAGCGATGAAACGGTATAGCAATTACGGATATGTAGTGGTTAAAAAGGTTAATTTAAACGAGACCCTGAAGAAGGTTCTTCGCATCATGGAAAACGAAATATTGATGAAGGACATAAAGTTAAAAAGCAATCTCCCCTCTCAGGAAACTATAGTCAAAGCCGATCCTATAGCATTAAATCAGGTATTCACGAATTTATTGAGAAACTCCATAGAGGCCCTTGAACAATACGATGGCTCTGAAAAACTCATAGAAGTTTTCGTTAAAACCGACGAAGAATTTGCACGAATATATATAAAGGATACGGGACCTGGAATCCCTGAAGAAATAAAGGACAAGATTTTCTTTCCATTTTTCTCAACCAAAAAGAACGGCTCAGGAATGGGCTTAACCATATCTAAAGGTCTTATAACCGCTATGGATGGAAAACTGGAGATAAGGAACCATCCCAATGGAGCAATTGCTGAAGTCTCTTTGAAATTATGGAAATGAAGTTATATAACAGGGCGAAAATATTGCTTATAGAAGACGACAAGAACTTCCTCTTAACTCTGAAGGAGTTCTTAGAAATTAAAGGATTTAAAGTTTCCATATCATCTAAAGCAGGGGATGCCATAAACTTATCCAGACACGAACTATACGACATTTTCCTGATAGACCAGAATTTGCCGGACCTTGAAGGAATAGAACTGGCCAAGGAACTACTATCCTTTCAACCGGAGGCTGCCATATTAATAATAACCGCCTATCCCGATGTAAAGAAGGCAGTAAGGGCGATGAAATTAGGAGTGATAAATTACCTGATAAAACCCTTTGCACCTGAAGAACTTCTTGATGAAATCCTGAAAACTCTTGAACTCAAAGAATACAAAAGATTAAGGGAACTACGCAATTTCTCGCTGAGAAGAGAAAGAGAAAATATATCCATTATAGGCGATTCCACAGGAGCCCGTGATATTCGGGAATTCATTGAAATTGCGGCAAATTCTCCTAACACCCCTGTCCTATTAACCGGAGAGACCGGAACAGGAAAGTCCTTAGTAGCAAGGGCAATCCATTACAACAGCCTTATCAGGGAGAAACCATTTTTAGTGGTAAATTGTGCTGCAATTCCAGAATCCCTTCTTGAAGCGGAACTCTTTGGCTTTGAGAAAGGGGCATTCACCGGGGCAGAAAAAAACCGAAAGGGGGTATTTGAACTGGCCAATGGGGGAACTTTGTTTCTGGACGAGATCGGAGACATGCCTCTTCCCATGCAAGCAAAAATCCTCCATGTGCTGGATTCTGGAAGGATAAGGAGAATAGGCGGAGAAAAGGAAATAAAGGTAAAAGTAAGAATCATCGCTGCCACCAACAAGAACATAGAAGAACTGGTCAACAGGGGAGAATTCAGAGGGGATCTTTACTATCGCCTGGCAGTATTGAGATTTGAGCTCCCCCCTCTCAGGAAGCGAAGAGAGGACATAATCCCCATTGCAGAACACTTTCTGGAACAATTGTCCATGGGAAATCATTATGAATTATCTCCCGAAGACAAAAAGGCCCTGGTCAACTACGATTTTCCGGGCAATGTGAGGGAATTGAGAAACATAATAGAAAGAGCCGTAATTCTATCCCGCAGAAAGGGATACCTCAGCATAAAGGAACTTATAAATAGGTCCCCACTCCGGGAAAACAATAGCGAAAATAAATCTGGTGTCCCCGAAAAACTTCCCAAGATTGAGGAAATCATAAAAGAACATGTTCAAAGGGCCCTGAAGATTACCCAGGGAAATAAAACCGAAGCGGCTAAACTATTGGGTATCTCCCTCTCCACATTAAAGAGATGGCTGAAAAAATGGTCAAATTGAACCAAAAAAGATATAATTGAGCGGTTCAATTTGACCTCCTGGTTATTTATCTCCGCTTTTTAGAATGCTCCAGGTTGGCATATTTTTTGCTTTTATCATAAAATGATGAGAAGAATACTGATAGTGGATGATGATAAAAACTTTCTGGTCAGTCTGAAGGACGCCCTGGAGAAATACGAGGGTTTTGAAATTTTAACAGCGAGTACCGGATCAGAAGCCGAAAAAATGCTTCGGGAAGAGCCGTCTGTGGATTTAATCATATCGGACTTAAAAATGGGAGAAATAGATGGCCTTCAGTTATTAACCTATGTTTCAAGAGAATTCCCTTCCCTGCCTTTCATTCTCATGACAGCATATGGCTCTCCTGCCATAAAAAAGAAAGTTCAGGAATTGGGTGCAGGATATCTTGAGAAACCTCTGACCCTAAAAACTCTGATAAATGCTATAGACACCGTTCTTGAAAAAGAAGAACCCACAGAGGGCATAATAAAGAATTTTTCAGCCATATCCCTTGCTCAACTTATCCGTCTTGAGGGAAAATCCTGCGATGTACTGATAATTTCGGAGAGAGGAGAGGAAGGCATCCTGGGATTTTTGTCCGGGGACTTAATATATGCCAGAACCGAAAATCTGGAAGGGGATGAAGCGGCCAAGGAGATTTTCAAATGGAAAGGGACAAGATTATTTATAAAAGCATACCAAAAGCACCCCCAAAATGTTCAAAGATCCCTTGAAAGTCTGATTCTTGATGCCGCGAGGGAGAAAGATGAGGAAAAAAACTCAAAATTAAATTATGAAGAAAAAAACAAAAAGGAGGGAAAAATGCCTTTACCTTATGAAGAAATCATGGAAAACTTTAAGGAAATCCCTGGCTACATTGGAGCAGCAATTTTTAACGTCAATGGAGAACAGTTGGCATTTCACTCACTAAAAGACGACGAAAAACTAAAAAAATATTTCCTTCAGATGACCAGCCTATTCGTAGCAGGCGACAAAGCGGCGGAAAAGACAGGAGCCGGAGGAATGGATTTTATTCAGACCGACTCAGACCTGGGGAAATTCCTGGCAAGACGTGGAGAAAAATTCATCGCCATGCTCATGCTGGAAGAAAACGGTAACATAGCCTTAGCGAAAGAGGCTCTGGAAGAGGCAGCAGAGAAAATTTAACTCTACCAGGTATACCGGAATTTCTAAAGGGGGGAACCACAGGAAAGTTCCCCCCTTTGACATATCATTTATACTTATTATTATTTTTAATCTAATACAACTACAATCATAAGGGGTATGATATGTCATTAAGAATTAAGTTCTCGGATTTACTTACTTTTCTTTCCTTCAAGTCTTCATCCAATAACCTTATCCGCGTAGTTTTCTCCTTTGATTCTCAATATGGGGAGATGTCGTTCAAAGATGGGGAAATATGGGAAATAATATTCTCTGATATGGAAATGGAGGAGGCTATAAATTTTCTGCACAACAGAAAAATAGAAGTCAGGGAAATAAGGGAACTCCTCCATAATGACACCATAAAAATACTGTCCGATCTTATCTCGGGGTTTGCAACAGAGTACTTAATCTATCATGCTCATAAGGGGGAATTAACATGGGAGGTATCATCCGAGGAGTTAAAGGATCTTTACATAAAATCAAAACAGAAAATACTGGAAAATCTGAAAAATAAAGCGGACATGGTCTGGCTTGAAAAAGACAAAACCTCAGGGATTTACGCCCTAAAACTAAAGGATGAGCTCGTGGTCTTTGCTTTCTTTAATGCAGCCACCAGAAGGGAATTCTTCAATACCACTTCCCCTTTTCTTCGGGAACTATCAAAGATTACATTAGAATGCTCCGTTGAGTAGAAGACAGACCAGTTATTTATTGCTTCTTGGTTCTGCCATCTGGGGCTTTGCCTTCGTAGCCCAGAAGGAGGCGATGAAATACATGGGCCCCTTCACCTTTAACGGCGTGAGGTTCGCCTTAGGGGCTATCGCCCTTATACCCTTTTTGGGCATAGAAGGAGGACGCAGGTTTCCCTGGAGGGGCGTAATTTATCCCGGAGCTCTGGCAGGTCTTTTCATATTCCTTGGTGTTTCCTTCCAGCAGGTTGGCCTGCTTTATACTTCTGCGGGAAAGGCTGGGTTTATCACAGGACTCTATGTAATTCTGGTTCCCATTCTGGGTATATTCATAGGTAAGAAAACATCCCTTCCGGTATGGGCAGGGGCTGCCCTGGCCAGCATTGGCATGTATTTCCTGAGCATACAGGGAAAGATAAGTATAAACAGGGGAGACCTCCTGGTCCTCGCCGGAGCCCTTTTCTGGGCCATTCAAATTCACATAATAGGGAAATTCTCCCCTAAACTCCCGCCTATAAAACTGGCCATGGTGGAATTCTGGACGGTTTCTCTCCTCAGCCTCGGACTCGCCTTCCTTACGGAGGAAATTTCGGTTCCGGCCATCGTTAAAGGATGGCTTCCCATACTGTATGCCGGTGTTTTTTCCGCTGGAATTGCCTATACAATCCAGGTGGTAGCCCAGAGAAAAGCCCCGCCTTCCCCTGCGGCGGTAATAATGAGTCTGGAGTCGGTTTTTGCTGTAATTGGAGGATGGATTTTCCTTGGAGAAGTCCTATCATCCAAGGAAATCCTGGGATGCCTTTTAATGTTCGCCGGGATGGTGCTGGCCCAGGTAGACTTAAAGGGTTAACAGGTAAGGTGGAAGGCTCCGCAAACCTTTTTGCCTTCTTCCACCAGGTGGTTAAAAATATCCGCTGACCTTGATGTCTTATCCGCTATAAGGTGAATACCCAGTTCCCTCAGTTTTTCTTCCACTTCCCTTTGCACCTTCATGAAACCATAAGCACCGGTTCCCACCACCAGAACCTCCGGCCTATAGGAAACTATGTCCTGGATGTCCTCAAGGTAAAGTTTGTGCCCTTCCTTCCTCCACCAGTTTTCCACTATGCGCTCAGGGAATATTTTGAGGTCCTTGGTAAACTCCTTTCCGTCCACAATCATAACCCCAAATTTATACCTGTCTATTTTCATTCCATTTTCTTCAAAATATCCTTCACTGAAGGCTGGTTGGGGTTTATTTTAAGGGAGGCTTCAAGAGCCTTCCTTGCCTCTCTCTTTTTCCCCAGTTTCAGGTAGCAAATACCCAGGGAATTCAAAACCCTGATATCGCTATCGTAAATCAAAAGGGAGCGTTTATAATATGATATGGCGGTTTTGCAATCCCCCTGAAGTTCATAGGCTTTTCCTTTGTAAAATAGAATCTCCGGCTCACCCCTTTCTTCAAACCCCGAAAGAACCCTCAGGGCCTCCCGAGGCTTTTTTTCCACCAGATAAGCCTTAGCAAGGGATACCGCAGCCTCCTTGAAATTAGGTTTTTCCTTCAAAGCCTTTTCTAGGTATCCAATGGACTTCCCGTATTCACCGGCATTTTGATACTGGAGGGCCAGGGCATAATAAACTATAAACTTCCTCTCAAGGGGTAGGTTTTTCGTGATTACCGAGGGCCTGGGAAGAGCGGAGATTGGACTGACCATAAAATCCGCAGGAGGGGATTTCTTTTTACCGATTCTGGCAAAGAGCACATATTCGTCGGATGGAAGTTTTTCCTTTATGCTCCCGGAATAAACGAAATCTTTTTTATATGGAAGGGAGGAGAGTTTCACTGAAGAGAGGACCCTTTCCTCCTCTTCGGTCTGCAGGACCAGTTCCAGTTTCTCCGTGTTCCAAACTTCCCTGGGAATGGACCATATTTCCACTGCATA
Organism: Candidatus Aminicenantota bacterium; assembly: GCA_027025175.1. Classification (GTDB taxonomy): domain Bacteria; phylum Acidobacteriota; class Aminicenantia; order S016-38; family S016-38; genus JALSNJ01. The sequence continues at coordinate 15,409 of JALVRF010000005.1, forward strand.
GATAATCTCGTCCTTTGGAGTGAAGGCCTTTTTAGCATCCATGTAATAATAGACATTGGCCAGGGTAAAAGGTTTCAGGGCATAGAGGGGAAAACTGGAGGTTCTGTATGCCAGAATGGGCTTTCCTATATTGAACTCCTGGGAGGAAGGCACGGTGATTTTTTTGTCCCAGTAGGAAAATTCCTTGGAAACGGTGTTTTTCATGAGAATTACCACCTCATGGCTACCCTCTATAATAGGGACCTCACCCTGAAGAGCAAGTCCACCGCTTTTTATGGCGGAGAGTTCTGAACTTTTAACCTCCATGGTGTAAGTTTCCTTGAACTGGGCAAGAACCTTATCCTCGGACTTCTTCAATATGACATCAACCTCAAAGGCAGTCAGGTATTTTCCCCCTCCTTCTTTCTGGAAGGTTACCGAGGAGGGCTGAACGGAATAGTGGAGAAAATTTATCCCCAGGTTTATATCCTTTAAAATATAGGTCAGAAAGTCAGCCTTGATGTAATTCAGGCTGTAGTCCACATCAACTATTCCCTTGTATTTCAGGAAATCCTCTGCATAGGAAGTATCAAATTCCTTCTCCGGCAGGGAAAGGACATTGGCTATTATGGATGCAGCCCGGGGAGAAGGCTGGTAATTATAAGGTATGGTTCCCGGTATAAGTGAGAGGGCAACATCGGCAATGGCCGGGGCGTGTTGCTTGAGATATTCGTAAAGTTGTTCGTAATCGGTGGGGTTGAGGTCCATGGTATTGGTGGTTTTGAGCAGAAGGGCATAGGGACCGTCGGCAAGAGGATCGTAGAGTTTAAATTCCCCTATCCCATTTCTCTTGAAGAAAATTATGGCGAAATGGGGGGGGAGTCCGGGTTTTCCCTGTCCGTAGTAATACCACACCTCTATGGGAACCAATATCTGGCTCATGTAATACCTTTCAATGCTGACGGGCTTTCCAAGAAGTATGTAAATCCTGCCCCTGTCGGTCTTCCAGCCTGGCTTGGGAGAATCTATCCCTAAATATTTATTGGCATAATTAAACCTTTTTACCAGTTCCTCCTTAAACTCGTTTTGAGGGGTGGCGGGATTGGGGTCTCTGACCTTCCAGAAAGCCTTGATAAACAGGTCCCTTTCCCGGTTGTTCTTCAGTTTCAGGAAAACTTCCTTTTCCTTGGGGGTTATAACCCACCATACGAGTTCCAGCCATTTCTGATACTTCAGAGGAAGTTCCTTGATTATCCTCTCCTCCTTGGAGGGAAAGAGGAAAAAGGTGAGCAGGAAGATAAGAAGCAGTTTCTTTGCTAATCCTGTTTTTCTCATGATAATATTTTATCAGAAAAACAAGGAGGCGAAGCATGAGGAAAGTTTTACTGGTTATCCTTTTCCCTTTCGTTATTCTCGCAACCTCCTTTGATATAATGCCGGGAGTGGGAATAGTCAAGGGCTCAGAGGTCCTCGACACCAGCCTTTTCAATATTAAACTCTCTTCAGGGGCCGATTACGGGTTAAGGGCTCAGATATCCACGACCCTTTTTGGGCTGGAAGCCTATTATTTTGTAAATTCCCTGGAGACCAACGCCATTGACAAAGTTCGGCATCTGGACCTGGATTTCTCAGACAAGTTCGTAAATTACGGGATAGGCGTGTTTCTTCACGGAAGTGGTCTCATTGCTCCTTATCTTTCGCTAACCTACGGCAAGACGAAATTCACCGGCACCCACCGTTATGCTCCCGACGGAAAGCACTTCACAGTGGGTCTGGGAGCCAAGGCCATGCTATCCTCCATAGGGGTCTGGGGGGAAGTAAGATTACTCAGAGTTATGGACATTCTGGAAGAATATGAAGAATTCGCTGACCCGGGAAAATTCACCACATTCTCCGTGAACGTAGGGGCGGTTCTCAGGTTTAAGTGAGGAGACTAAGGGAAGCAAGGGAACTTTTAAAAAACAGGGAAGCGGTCCCCTTAGAGGGAAAACACCTTGTTATAGACGGCCTCCGATGGGGTTTGAAGCCCCTTTATCTTTTCCTTTCTAAGGAGGAGCCGGAAATCCTTGCCCTTGCTGAGGAAAGGGGAATTTTTCCCATTTTCATCGGCGAAAGGGCCATGCGTTCCCTTTCCTCCCTTAAAACTCCACCGGGAGAGCTCCTTCTAGTTGCTCCTCCCCTGTGGAAGGAGGAAGATTTTTCAAAAATCGTGGTGCTGGAGGAAGTTCAGGACCCTATCAATGCAGGGAGCATACTGAGAACGGCCTATTGCCTGGGATACCATGCAGTATATACCGATACTCATTCTGCCCATCCCTTCTCCTCAAAAACCGTAAGGGCCAGCGCCGGCTATTCCCTGAGAATTCCTGTCTTCAGGGTGGCTCTCCCTGAAAAATTAAAGGAATGGAAAGGTAAAAAAAGGATTCTCGGCACCTTTCCCAGGAGAGGACATGAACCCAAACCCCTCAGGGAAGATTTTGTTCTGGTCTTCGGAAACGAATCCCGGGGGATAAGCCCTCAGATGAGCGAACTGGTGGAAAGCAGGATTACCATACCCATGGAAAGGGGAGAGTCCCTGGGTGTGGCGGCCTCTGCTGCGATACTCCTTTATCTCCTCAGGGGTTGAAGAAGTTAGATAAGTTAACTCCCTTTTCAAAAAACCAGCCTAAGGGAGGATAATGGGCCCTGGAGGGGGGGAGCCTCAGGGAGGCCGAGGTATTCTGGAGGAGGAATTTCTCTTTAGAGCGGGAGATAACAGCCTGGATGTATTCCCTCCTTTCCCCAAGGAAATCCAAAACCTCCTCAGGATCCGGGGCCTCTCTTAGAAGCACTGTTCTTGCCGGAATTAGAGGGGGAAATTCCTTTACCAGAAAAAGGGCTTCATGGGAAAGAAGGCAAAAGTCCCGGGCATAATAGGAGAGGAATTTCACATAATACTCAAAGGAAAACCTGTTGAAACTTTCCTGGGGAGGCCTTTCTCCGGCGGCTTTTTTAAAGGCCTGGCAAGCTTTTTCAAGTTCCCATTTTTCAGCGAACAAAACCACCGGCGAAAGGCAACCCTCCCCATCAAAACTCAGGGCATCCAGGAAAAAGGGATAGGGGTCATCTTTCACTATACCTATGGAGAAGCGGGGACCGAAAAACCTGAAGGGAACCCCGAGACCAGCCAGGGTCTGGCCCAGGCCATGGCCCCCAAACCCCACCACGAAGTCAAATTCCCGGGCAAAGCTGCTTAACTCATTGTGAGGAAAGAACACGAATTTCATGCCGGAAAATTCCCCAAGGAGCCGGTAGAAAAGATCCTCTGTCAGGGGTCTTTTAAAAACCGCCTCCAGACCGTAGGCATCAAGGAGTGGCCCCATCTGGAAGGGAATCAGAGGAACATTGGCCGGGAGGAGCACCAGAACCCTGCGGGGTCCTGAAAGGCGAGGGGCATCAAATTTCGAAAGATGGCTGGAAAGGTAAAGGAGAATATCCTTTAAGACATTCCCCTGATAACCCTTAGAGGATACGGGCCTGCCTCTTTCAATTTCCCGGACGATTTTAATGGCAGCCTCTGCCAGTTTTTTCGTCCATTTACCGGAAGACATACCCACAACCCCTTTCTTCTTCGGTGGCTCTTCCCAGGACTAAAAAACCAGCCTCGGTTGCCTCCACAAGGTCAGGAACTAAAAGGGCAGAAACCGTGCACAGGCTGGCAAAATCAAAAACCCTGAGGAGTTCCCTTCCTCTGGTTAAGACCTCTGCCCAGGGATGTGGGATATAGGGCCTTCGCGATGGTGCATAAAACTGGGAGAACAACTCCGCCATCCCATATTCGCTCCAGAACTCCGCTGAAGGAAAGAAGCGTTTAGCGTAATCGTGGAGTTCGTCCCTGTTGTACTTAAGGTCCAGACCCTTGTATCCTCCTGTTTCTATAACCACTTCTATTTCCGGAAGGAGACTTCCCTCAGCCTCAAGCCACCGGGAAAGGCGTAGAAGTTGAGTGGAGGTCAGAAAAAGAACTCCCTTTTTGCCCTTTAGTTTTTGGTAGGCCTCCTTAGGCTCCAGATGATAGGAGGAATTAAGGTATTCAACAGCAGGGAAAAGGCTTATCATGAAGGAAAGGGAGGATTGCGGAAAAAGGGAAAAGGAGGGAATAAGGGATAAAATTGGCCTTCCCTTAAAGGGGAAAGAGCGAAGGGCTGATATTTTATAGAGTTGGAGGGAGCGGGAGTTGTAAAAAACCCTGCTTCTTTCCCCGGTGGTTCCGCTGGAGAGAAAATAACCCTCAGCCTCCCCACAGGAGAACACCCTTTCCCTTTTGAAAAATTCCACGGGGAAGAAGGGAATATCTTCCAGGCTCTTCACCCTATTTTTTCCCCATCTTTGAGCAAATTTTCTGTAAATCGGGTTATTCTCTAACTGGAAATTCACCACGTCCAGGGCAAGTTCAGGGGAAAAAACCTCGCCTTCCCTTATAAACTTCTGAACCCTGTCAAAAATTCCCTTCATAGATAACCCATGTTTTTCAGGGCCTGTGTATAAGTTTTCCCTTTCCTTTTCTCCTCAGAGGGAGAACATCCAACATATTTTTTCCCTTCAAGGTAAAGGGAACAGAACGGAAGACCGTTTTCCTTTATGGCCCTCCATATCTCAAAATCACTTAGCCCTTTAAGGGGAAAAACCTCCTTCACGGGGCTGGGGGTGGGTTCAGGGTTCCTCAGAGGCTCGTACACTAGGGAAAAACCCGTAGAGGAAAGGTAAGGAAGGAGGAAATCTTCCCTGAGATAACGGCACCAATCCTCCCTTCTCCCTTCAAAATCCTCTGTCTCCACCTCCACCCTGGTGGCTTTGAACCCGAAGTGCCTTTCTGCTTCTATTAAATAATCGTAAATCTGAGGGGGATAAAATCCCGGATCAACGAACACCACGGCATCCACTTCTCTGGCGTAGAGGTGCAAAAGGAGGGTGGTCTCCTTATCTCCTACAAACCACAGTGCCTTCATCCTAACCCCAGTTTCTTCCAGTAATACCTGAAGGAACGGTATGAAATACCCAGAAGTTCCGCAGCCTTCTTCTTATCACCTTTGGTCTTAACTACCGCAGTTTTCAGAAATTTCCTCATCTCGTCATCCAGGTATTCTTCCAGATTGAATCTGCCATCCATTTCAAGGAATTCTTCCATGTTCAACCCGCTGTCGGTTTTCCTCCGGTGAAATATCTTGTCCGGAAGGTCCTGAACCGTTATGTAAGGACCGGTTTCCATTACCACAGCCCTCTCCACCACATTCTGGAGTTCCCGTATGTTTCCAGGCCAATTGTATGTCTCCAGAGCAACAAGGGCGTCTTTCTGTATTCCGAGAATCCTTTTGTTGTGCTTTTCGTTAAACTGTTCAATGAAGTGCTGGACAAGAAGGGGTATGTCCTGCCTCCTTTCCCGAAGGGGAGGAAGTTCTATCCTCACCACATCCAGCCTGTAGAAAAGGTCTTCCCTGAATTCCCCCCTTTGGACAATTTCATCTATGTTCTGGTTGGTGGCGGTTATTATTCTCACATCAACCTCAATTTCCTCCTCTCCTCCAATCCTCCTTATCCTTTTATCCTGAATAGCAGTAAGGAGTTTTGCCTGCATGCTCAGGCTCATTCCTGAAATCTCGTCAAGGAACAGGGTTCCTTCCCTGGCCACCTCAAACAATCCCCTTTTTCTTGAGGCTGCCCCTGTAAAGGCTCCCTTTTCATAGCCGAAGAGTTCGCTCTCCAGAAGGCTCTCCGGAATGGCGGCACAATTTATGGAAACAAATTTTCGCTTCCTCCTGGGGCTCAACTCGTGGATTACCCTGGCAAGAAGGCTTTTACCCGTGCCGCTTTCCCCGGTAATCAGCACATTCACATCGCTGGGGGCTATCCGCCTTACCAGGTCCATAATTTTCTCCATGGCCGGACTCTTGGCCACCAGTTTTTTTCCCTGGTAAACAGCCCGGAGTTCCCTCCTGAGTTCCTCCACTTCTTTTCTAAGGGAACTTGACTCCAGGGCTTTTCTGACCACAATTTCAAGGGTTTCAAGGTCAAAGGGTTTCAATATATAATCCTCTGCCCCCATTTTCAGAGCCTTTACTGCATCCTGCACTGAAGCATAGGCAGTTATTAAAATAACAGGAATTTCAGGGGAAATTTTCTTTATTCTCTCCAGAAGATCAATCCCGTTCAGTTCCCCAGGAAGTTTTATGTCGCTTATGACGATGTCAAAATCCTCATATAAGGAAAGGGCCTCTTCTGCGGTAACAACTCCCCTGGCAGAATATCCCTTCCCCTGGAAAAAGAGCACCAGTATCTCGAGGAGCTGTTCGTCGTCTTCCACCACTAAGATTTTTTCCATCTTATTCTGACCTCCTGGGAGGTTGCGGTAAGTATACCGTTTATGCTGGCTATAACATAAGCCAGTTCCAGAGCGGCGAAACCTTTACCGGTGGAAAGTTCCTTAAGATTTGGGCTGAGAATCATGGAAATTTCACCCTCGCTGAGGGGAGGTTCCCTTTTCAGAATTATTTCACCATTCTTTACCTCCTCCTCAAAACTCGCACCGTTCACGGCGAGAATTTCCCTGAGTATTTCCAGCGCTCTTCCAGGAGATGGATTGGCACCCAGGGAAGTCCAGCGGAGAAGAATTTCATTGATTTTTTCCGCCCTCTCCCTTATCTTATACATAAATTCGTTTTTTCTGTCCTCGTCAAGGCTGGGGAGGAGTTGAAGAACTCCCAGAATAGAGGCAAGAGGATTTCTGAGTTCGTGGGCAATAATGGATATGGTCTCCCTGACCCCCTCCCTCCTTAGCATAAACCATTTCTGGGTGTTATCACTTATGACGAAGATTTCCCCATAGGAAAGTGGAAACCTTTTAACCGTGTATACCCGTCCCGAGATTCTTACTGTTCCCTCCCCTCCTATAAGTTTTTCCAGGGGCATTTCCTCGCACCTTTTCCCCCTCAAGACTAACTGTCCATCCTGTATTAAAACCACACATTCGTGGGTATGGCTGAGTATCTCGTCCAGTTTTGAGGCGAAAACCTTCTCCTCCTCCCTTAACATGATTTTCTTTGTTAATTTGTTTATTTCATCCCTGGAAATTATCAGAATGTAGGCCAGAGCGGGAAATCCTAAGGAATACACCATAAGCCCAGTGGTAAATTCCTTATAGTTAAAATTAACATTCGGTATCTTAAAGTAAAAGGTGGTGAAGGAAAAAAGGAGATAAGAAAGCAGGGGAGTTAGAGAGGCTATAAGGAGCCTTTTTTTGTCGGAGAGGAAATAGAAGGCCTCAAGAAGCAAGAAGACGAAAAGAAAGTAAAGCAGGCTTTCGTATCCACCGGTGTTCAGTATCAAATAGGATATAAGAAACCAATCTCCAATGAGTTGGGCAACCATAAGGTGGTCCTCACTTGTCCCTATACGAAGAAGAAACAGGTAAAGGACGGAGAGGGTAAAAAGAAGACCGAGAAATGAGAAAAAAAACCTTACCGGGAATAAGTTGAGAAAGGCAAGATGAATGATTATCAGGGATAGAAGTAGGAAAAAACCTATAAATATACGAAGTTCTATAAGTTTAAGAATCTTCCGGGGCATTAAAATCTGCCCAGAAGGTTGAAGATGGGAAGGTACATGGAAAGAACTATACCTCCCACCAGGCCTCCCAGGAACAGAACCATTATGGGCTCCATTACTGAAATAAGTGCGCCTACTGCGGCATCAACCTCTTCTTCATAGAAGTCGGCTATTTTATTTAACATGGTATCCAGAGCACCGGTGGCCTCTCCTGCCTCCACCATCTGGCTGATCATAACAGGTATGTATGGGCTCTTCTTCAGGGGTTCGCTCAGGCTTTTTCCTCCAGCTACTTCCTCCCTGGCATCCAGGATTAATTTTTCTATTATGGTATTTCCCGCCGTTTTCGCGGAAATGTCCAGAGCAAGCAGTATATCAACTCCTGAGGTAACAAGGGTGGCCAGGGTTCTCATCACCTTGGCCAGTGCTCCTTTCAAAATTAGCGGTCCTACAACCCAGAGTTTAAGTTTAATCTTGTCCACGGTCTTTCTTCCTCCCGGGGTAGAAACATAAAACTTGTAAAGGAGGTATAACCCGACCAGGCCTCCCATCCAGAGGTAGAACTGGTGTATAAGGAAATTACTGGCTCCAATAACTATCTGAGTAGGAAGTGGTAACTCGGCTCCCAGGTCGTGGTAAAGTTTTGCAAATGCAGGGATAACCTTCCAGAGGATAAAGGCCGTAATAAGAATGGCTATGGTCAAAACGGCTATAGGATAGGCCAGAGCAGATTTTATTTTGCTCACCAGGGCTTTTATCTTTTCCAGGTAATCTGCTAATCTTTGCAGAATGATGTCAAGGGTTCCACCGGTCTCTCCTGCGGCCACCATGTTCACATAAAGGGAATCAAAAACATCTGGATGCTTGGCGAAGGCATTGGACAGGGAACTTCCTCCCCTCACATCCTCGGTTACCTTTTCAAGCACCGCTTTAAATCTCTTATTGGTTTGCTGCTCAGCCAGGGCAGAAAGGGCCTGATCTATGGCAAGACCTGCATTCACCATGACGGATAGTTGCCTGGTGAAAATGGCGAGTTCTTTAAGACTTGCGGCCTTTTTCAGTTTCGGAAGTTTGAGTTCAAAACCCTTCTTTTTAAGATAGGATATCTGAATTCCTTCCCTTAATAGAGCTCTCCTTACATCTTCTTCTGAAGGGGCAGCCCTCTCACCGGTTACTATCTGCCCCATTCTGTTGACGCCTTTAAAAACGAAAACAGGCATTACTACCTCCTACATGGTTTTTCTTCCCTTGGTTTCTATCACACCCGCCATGGCTGGAGGGGTATAAATATGCCTCACTGCTGCAGGACCTCTTCTTATAAGGTCGTGTAACTCCTCAGGATAGGAACTGGACCCCATGGCGGTATCCAGGGAAATAAGACGCTTAAAATAAAGGGCTGCAAGGGACTGATTAAAGGTGTGCATTCCTGTGGCTTCCTGGCCTGTTTGCATTGAGGAATAAATCTGGTGAATTTTGTCCTCCCTGATCAGGTTCCTTATGGCCGGGGTAGGAACCAAAACTTCGGTGGCGAGAATTCTTCCCCTGCCATCGGCCCTGGGAAGCAGGGATTGGGTTATTATCCCCTCAAGGATCATGGAAAGTTGGGTTCTAACCTGGGACTGCTGGTGGGGAGGAAATATGTCTATTATCCTGGTTATGGTTTGAGCCGCAGAGTTGGTATGCAGGGTAGCCAGGGTAAGGTGGCCAGTTTCGGCAATTCTAAGGGCCGCTTCCACCGTTTCCAGATCCCTCATCTCGCCGATGAGAACCACATCAGGGTCCTCCCTGAGCACTGACCTCAGGGCATTGTGGAATGACTTGGTATCGGTGTGAATCTCCCTCTGGTTTATAAGAGCCCTCTTGTGGGAATGGAGATATTCAATAGGGTCTTCTATGGTTACTATGTGAACCGGCCTCTCCCTGTTTATCTTATCAATCATAGTGGCCAGGGTGGTGGATTTTCCTGAACCGGTAGGTCCTGTGACCAGAATGAGTCCCCTGGGTTTCTCACAGAACTTCTTAACCACCGGTGGAATTCCCAGTTCCTCAAAGGACCTTATTTCATAGGGAATTTTCCTGAAGGCACCTGCCACTGCACCCCTCTGCATAAAAACATTGGCCCTGAATCTCGCTAACCCCTTTATACCAAAGGAAAAATCAATTTCCCAGTTTTCCTCAAATCTGTGCTTCTGGGTATCTGTCAATATAGAATATATAAGGCTCTTGGTCTCTGGAGGGGACAAAGGGGGAAAGTTGAGCCTCTCCAGCGCCCCGTTTACCCTTATAACCGGAGGAGAGCCTGTGGTTATGTGAAGGTCAGTCCCTCCCCTTTCTATCATAATCCTCAAAAGTTCCACCAGAGTAAGAGCCATTTTTCCTCCTTTAATACTTCACTGTTTCCCTTACTACTTCCTCTATGGAAGTAATACCCTGTTTTATCTTCTCAAGCCCGCTCCTTCTGAGGGTTATCATACCCTCCTCTATGGCCTTTCTCCTTATTTCCGCAGATGAGGCGCCGGAAAGGATGAGTTCCTGTATTTCTTCCGTCACCTCAAGGACCTCAAAAAGTCCTATCCTGCCTTTATATCCCGTGTTGTTGCAGTGCTTACAGCCAACGGGTTTGTAAACAGTAACGGTCTTGGCCTCTTCAGGGGTAAATCCAAGTTCTATCAAAACCTGGGGAGGCACATCTGCAGGCTCTTTGCACTTACTGCAGAGTCTCCTCACAAGCCTCTGGGCCACTATAGCCACCACGGAGGTTGCCACCAGGAAGGGTTCTATTCCCATGTTTATGAGCCTTGTAACGGCACTGGCAGCGTCATTGGTATGAAGGGTGGAAAGAACTAAGTGACCTGTAAGGGCTGCTTTAATGGCTATCTCAGCGGTTTCAAAGTCCCTTATCTCACCCACTAGTATTATGTTTGGGTCCTGCCTGAGGAAGGCCCTTAGAGCCGAAGCAAAACTCAATCCTATGTCCTCCCTTATGTGAACCTGGTTTATCCCGTACAGGTTAAATTCCACGGGATCTTCAGCGGTCATTATGTTAACTTCAGGGGTGTTGAGGGTGGAAAGGGCAGAATAAAGGGTGTTGGTTTTTCCAGAACCTGTGGGCCCGGTGACCAGTATCATTCCCCAGGGTCTCTTTATGGCCTTCTGGAACTTCTCAAGGCTTTCCGGTTCAAAACCAAGTTGTGTAAGGTCAAGGCGGAGTTGATCCCTGTCAAGAATCCTTATGACCACCTTTTCGCCGAAAATTGTGGGAAGGATGGAAACCCTCATATCCACTTCCTTTTTCCTTCCCTCGTCCGTTCTCACCTTCATCTTTATTCTTCCGTCCTGGGGAAGTCTTTTTTCGGCTATGTTAAGATGGGACAGAATCTTAATTCTTGAAACTATACCGTCCTTCATTCTTAAAGGAGGTGTCATAACAGGATGCAGAACACCGTCTATCCTGTATCTCACCCTCAATTCCTTTTCGTATGGTTCTATGTGTATGTCTGAAGCACCACGGTTTATGGCCTCCCTCAAAATAAGATTCACCAGCCTCACCACCGGTTTCTCCTCCGCCTCCCTGCTCAGCGTCCTTACATCCGCTTCTTCCTCCTCTTCCACCATCTCCAGGTCCTCTCCCTCCAGGTCAAGGTCTGCAAGTTCATCTATACTTTCTCCCATTATGTTTTCCATCTCTTCTTTGACTTCTATCTCGTGCTCGGAGCCGTAAAGTTTTTCTATAGCCTCTATTATGGAGGATTCCGATGCTACCGCCGGCTGTATGTTTAGACCCGTTATAAATTTTAGTTCCTCTATGGCATAAAGATTGGTGGGATCTGCCATGGCCACGGTCAAAGTTGCCCCTGCCCTGTCAACAGGAACAAGCATATATTTCCTTGCTATTTCCGCAGGAACCCACTCCTTTACTTTAGGGGAAAGTTCAAATTTTGAGAGATTTATATACGGATAACCGTATTGTCTGGAAAGGACAGAGGTAACCTGATCCTCAGTAGCAAATCCCAATTTAATGAGTATGGAACCAAGCCTCCCTCCGTGAAGTCTCTGGTATTCCAGAGCCTCCTCAAGTTGGGAGGGAGTGATTATCCCCTCTTTAACCAGCAATTCGCCCAACTTGCTCGCCATTTTTATCTCCTTAAAAATCTTCCTTTTCAGGAATTATATTAAAACGCATTTGTAATAGCAAGGGAAATCATAAATCCCGCTTTTTCTCCCTTTCTTAAATTCATGCCCGCCCTTAAACTCAATCTCCTGTAGCGAAGTGCTCCGTAAAGGGAATAGAATTTTTCCCCTTCCCACTGCCGGAAACCGGCTCCCAGGTTAATCACTCTGGCATCAAATATTAAGGAGAAAAAATACCTGTTTTTATAAGAGGTGGCGTCTGCTCCGGCGGAAAGATAAAAGGCAGATGAAATTTTGTAAGAACCTGCTACCAGAACGTATTCGGGCGTAATCTTTTCACCCCTGGATATGGGAATATCAAGCATGGATACTGCGAACATTAATTTTCCCGTGAGAAACCCTGCAAAGCCCAGATCCAGGGCCATCCTTTTTCCTGTTTTCACTTCCCCTTCCTCCAATCCGAGAAGTTCTCCCGGGGAAGCGAAGTTCTTTTCGTCGGATACGGGCAAACTGAAATTCCAGTTTTTATAAAAAACATATTTGGTGGTTATACCCATGAAAATCCTGTTTTTTCTCAGGAAATAAGCCTTGGAAAAGAATATCTCCTTCCTCTGCCTGATTTTATAATTCACCAGGAAATCCTCAGGATTTTCAGGGGAAAAATTTTCTCCCTCTGTGCCGAAGGCTGCAAGTTCCCTATGATAAATATATCCAAAGGCTCCTCCCCTACCGCTGATATAGACCGTCCTGGAAAAACTGGTATAGGAATTTCCCCCCTCCACCTTTTTGAGGCCCTCATATGAGGAGGAAGATTTACTCCGTAGCATTGAAAAAAGCCCCGAGCAATCCATGGTAAAATTTCCCTGAGAATATTGAATGGAAGGAAAATTAAAGGCCGCCAGGGCTGGATTGTAAAGCGACCCGGACTCCTGCGATAGACTGGTAAGGGCAGCCGAGGGCATTACCCCGATGGGGTCAAGAACCGGAATTTGAAAATCCGAAGCATAAATGGAAACAAATAAAAGCAGAATAAATAAAACTTTTCTCATAGCCCAAGAACCTTCTTCTCAAGATTGATTATTTCTCCGGTTTTTTCAAGGCCTATATCTATAAGTTCAAGAAGAACTTTTTTAGAAAAACTTCCCCCTTCTCCCGTTCCCTGAATTTCCACAAGTTCTCCCTTCTCCGTGGCTATGATGTTGAGATCCAGGGAAGCCTTTGAATCCTCATCGTAATCCAGGTCCACCAGAATTTTCCCTTCCACAATTCCAAGGCTCACCCCTGCAATGAGTTCCTTCATTGGGTTATCAAATAGTTGATTTTCGTAGACCATTTTTTTGAAGGCAGAATAAACTGAGATTACCCCTCCGAAAAGACTCGCCATCCTGGTGCCCCCATCTGCCTGAATAACATCACAGTCCACGGTTACCGTCCTTTCGCCAAGCATTTCAAGGTCCACCACCGCTCTGAGAGCCCTCCCTATGAGCCTTTGAATCTCATGACTTCTTCCGGAAACCCTGGTCTCCCTGCCCTCGCGAAGTTTCCTCCTGTCAGTGGAACGGGGAAGCATGTTGTATTCGGCGGTAATCCAGCCTTTCCCGCTGCCCTTGAGCCACGCAGGGACCTTTTCTTCCACCGAAGCGGCAACGATTATTATGTTGTCTCCCCAGCGAACAAGGGCAGAGCCCTCTGCATATTTAAGATAATCGGGAATTACTTCAATTTTCCGAAGTTCGTTCCAGTCCCTATTCTTTCTCATATCCCACTTTTTTGATAAGGGCTTTTTCAAAGTTTTTGGCAAAAAGTTCCGCATCCCGACTGGAGCCCACAATCCTACCCCAGTGCATGGGAATGACAACTTCTACATCCATTTTCCTGGCCGCCTCCAGGGCCTGAGCCCAATCCATGGTATAAGTGCCTCCCACGGGTAAAAGGGCCACATCCACCTTTAACCCCTCCATCTCAGGGATAAGATCCGTATCCCCTGCATGATAAACGCTGCCTATGGGAGTCTCCACAATATAACCTACCCAGCCCTTCTCCTTTGGATGAAAACTTTTTTCCATGTTATATGCAGGAATTGTTCTTATAACGAATTCTCCCAGGGTAACCTCCTGACCCGGAATCACATGAACTGCGTTGGGATAGGTGAATTTATTTTTAGATTCTTCCGGAAGAACTGCCACGGTGCCCTTTCTTTCCACCTTTTCAATGTCCTGTGGTGAAAGGTGGTCAAAATGGGGATGGGTTATAAGTATTATGTCTGCTTTAGGCAAATCTTCTTGAATTGAATAGGGATCAATATAAATATTTTTATCCCCTATTCTTAAGAGAAAACTCGCATGCCCCAGCCAGTAAATATTATTCACTAAATCCTGCCTCATAATTCTTATTTTAGGACAAGGGGCCAGGATTTCAAGACTTCATCAAGCCTTAGAAGGGCTTTTTCGGAAACCCTTGCTCTCCAATTAATAACGAAAATCCCTCCCCTGTAGTTTTCAAGTTTTTTTATTTTAACGAAGTCCTTTTCCGTGGTGTAAACTGGCAGTCCATGGCTCCTGGTATAAATCTCATCCAGGTCCTCAGGGGTATAAGTGTGGTGGTCCGGGAAAATAAGAGAACCCTCCAGTAGAGGAAAAAGGGATAGAAATTTTTCTGGCCTGGCGATGCCACAGAAGGCAAAAACCCTTTCTTCAGGGATTCCTTCAGGATAAAGTGAATAAGCATAGGGGTTGTCTGAGCCTTCTTTGAGGGGACTAAGAACCAGGTGAGCCCAGCGCAGGGCCCTTTTGCTTTCCCTTAAATAAAAATTGGGAATTTCCGGAGAATGTAGGACAACTTCAATCTTCTTCAACTTCAGGTATTGGAAGGCGTCGTCAAGGATGAGGAGGTTAATCCCCCTGTTTTTAGCCATCTCTGCCAGGGCCTCCCTTTTCTTCCCCACAAAAATCCACGCATCAGGAAGGGCCTCCCTCAAAACCGCTGCCTCGTCTCCGGCTTCAAAGGGGTTTATTTCCTCCCGGGGAAAATAGGCTCTTTCCCCCTTAATCTTTCCCCGATAGCCCCGGGTTCCCACCCCCACGGATAGCCCTTTTTGGCTATAGTATTGGGAAAGAAATATGGTCACCGGAGTTTTACCCGTTCCCCCGAAGGCTATGTTCCCCACGGAAATAACTGGAATTTCCGGAATTTCCCCTCTAATTAGGTACCTTCTTAAAAATACAAGTTCCCTGTAAGGGAAAAGCAGGGGCTCAAACAGCCTGAATATTCTGAAGGATAATTTCTGCATTTCTCCTCGTGGCCCCCTTCAACCTTTCAAGTATTTCTCTCCCCTTTTCCCCGATCCAGGCCAATTTACCATCCAGGGCCTGGCTCATTATACTGGAAAGTTCGTGGCTGGTCCGGAAAAGGAGGGCGCCTCCTTCCCTCAAAAATTCCCCGGCAAGGTCCCGGAAGTTTTCCATGTGGGGTCCAAAGGCAACAGGCGAGGAAAAGAAAGCAGGTTCCAGGAGGTTGTGCCCGCCGTAAGGTCTTATGCTACCCCCAATAATAGAAAGGACCGAATTTCGGTAAAGAAGGGCAAGTTCACCCATGGTGTCAAGAATCATTACCTGCCAATCCCCCTCCCATTCTTCACTTCTTTTTACTGTGGAAAACCCCATGGAAACCGCCTGGGAAAAACTCTCCTCTGCCCGTTCGGGATGCCGGGGAGCCAGGAGAAGCCTTGCCCTTTCCCTAAACTTCCAGAAGGCACTCAGGACAAATTTGTCCTCCTCCCTGTCCATGGTGCTTCCAGCCACCATGTAGGGTCCGGGAATCTTAAAGGGCAACGAGCCCTTTATCTCAAAATCCGCCTTCATATTTCCGGTGACGAAGATTTTCTCCTCAGGGGCTCCCAGTTCAAGAAATCTCCGATAATATTCCCTGTTTTGAACGCATATAGCCTCAAAACTGGAGACTACCCTTTTCATAAGGCTCCTTAACCTCCGGTACCGGCGGAAACTCGTCGGGGAAATTCTGCCGTTGACCAGGAAAATCTTAACACCTTTCCTGTGAGCCCTCAGGATGAAGTTGGGCCAGAGTTCTGTCTCGGCTATCACCACCGCATCGGGTTCCACCTCCTCCAGAAACCGATTAACCACATGGGGAAAGTCCAGGGGAAAATAAAATACAGGGTGGTGAGGAAATTTCCCCTTAGCCACCCTCATCCCGGTGGAGGTGGTGGTGGAAATAAGAAGTTCCAGATTATTCCCCTCCAGGGCTTTCACCAGGGGAACCAGAGATAAAACCTCCCCCACGGAAACCCCGTGAAGCCATATTCTTTTCTGCTCTTTGGGTGGAAGTTTCGGTGGCCACAATTTATCTCTTAAAACAAATTTTTTCCCTTTTATTTTGCTTTTCAGATAAAAATAGGAAAGCGGCAGGGGGGATAGAAGGTAAGTTGCTATTTCCAAAATCACGGAAAAATTTTAACATATTAGCATGATGGAAAAATTACTTGTGCGGATGCCCAACTGGCTGGGAGATTCGGTAATGTCCGTGGCTGCCCTGAGGCCCCTTTCCCGCAAATATGAACTTTACCTTCTGGGAAAACCCTGGTTAGGGGAATTATTCTACGGAGAGGAGTTTTTCAAAGGAATATATCCATACAGGTTTATCCTCACCTGCACCCCCATTAAAAACCTGGGCCTGCTCCTGACCAACTCCTTCTCCTCAGCCCTGAACTTTCTCCTGTGTGGGGTCAGGGAAAGGATTGGTTACCAGAAGGAGGGGAGAGGCTTTCTTCTGACGAAAAAAATAAAATGGGCTAAGGAGCATCAGGTATTAAGATACACCAGGCTGGCAGAATTTCTTCTGAAGGAAAGTATAACCCCGGAAGTAAGACTCAACCCACCGGTCCAGGAAAAGGAAATAGATGTGGTGCTTGTCCCGGGGGGTTCCAGGCCATCCAGAAGGTGGCCTGTTTCCCATTTTAAACGGCTGGGAAAGATGTTCAGGGAGAAAAGGCTTTCAGTTCTCTATGTTGGTTCAGAGAAGGAGAAGGAATTGCTTCAGCAGGCCTCGGACACTCTCCCCTTTTCCACACCCGACATGCTGGGCCTGAAGGAAATCCTGGCCAGGGCAAGGCTGGTTCTTGGAAACGACACGGGTCCCATGCATTTAGCGGACGCCATGGGGACAAAGGTTCTCGTGATTTTCGGGCCGGCCACTGACCCTGAGATAAATGCTCCATGGAATCAAAAAGAAAATTACATAAGGACCAAGAACCTTTCCAGCCTTCAGCCCGACCAGGTTTTCGAAAAAGCCATGGAACTTCTGTGACAAAATTTGTCAAACCTCTGTGTCATATTTTGTTTCCCTGAAAAAAGAACCGGCTCCATTGCTGTCTCCAATTTGGCATGATTTTTGCTTCTACTTAGGATGAAAAAATAAACCAAGGAGGTTACGATGAAGAGACAAAAGGGATTTACCCTTATTGAACTTTTGATCGTGGTGGCCATAATCGGAATTCTGGCTGCCATTTTGATTCCCAACCTGCTGGTAGCCATTCAGAAATCCAAGCAGAAATCTACCATGGCTGACCTGCGTAATATTGCTACTGCTGTAGAAGAGTACAGGCTGGACAACAATGTTCCTCCCACTTCCCTGAATCTGCTCACACAGAACAGCGGATTCTATATCAAGGCAATAAAGACCATTGACGCCTGGGGACACACCTTTGACTATCAGGTTGACACCGATGATTACTGGGTTGGTTCTCCTGGAAGGGACTCCGCATATTCCGCGGGTCTTACCGGATGCTCCACCCTTTATGACCCTCCATCTCAACTTAGCGATTTTGACAACGACATAATTTTCTCTGACGGCCAGCTTATTTGCGGCCCTAGATCCAAACACCAGTAAGGTTTAACTAACCGCAATTACCCTACCCCGCCCTTCGCAGGGCGGGGTTTTTTTATTTTTAACCTTTACCCTCCGAAATCGTAAAATTCTTTTATAACACCTTAAGGAGGGTGGTATGAAGAAAATTTTGATATTTACCCTGGCTTTCGCAATGCTCTTTTTCTCTATCTTTGCTGAGGAAGGTATGTTTCTGCCCCAGAGGCTCTCCCCGGCCCTTTATTCCCGAATGAAGTCCATGGGTCTTGAACTATCCCCGGAGCAAATATGGAAACAGGGAGGCCCTTCGCTATCCCAGGCAGTGGTAAACCTTATGGGAGGAACCGGCTCCTTTGTCTCCCCCAATGGCCTTATAGTTACAAACCATCATGTGGCCTTCGGAGCCGTCCAGCGCCAGAGTGCAAAAATGGGAATTGACCTAATAAGGAAAGGTTTCCTTGCCAAGAGCATGAAAGAGGAAATTCCAGCCCCCGGCTATAAGGCCCTGGTTCTTTTAAGGATGGACGATGTGACCGACAAGGTGCTAAAGGGCGTCATGAAGATGAAGGATCCCTACAAAAGATATCTTCGCCTGGAGAAGAACAGGAAAAAGATAATTAAAAAATCTGAAAAACCGGGTTACCGCTGTGTCATTAAGAGTTTTTACGGAGGGGAAAAATACTACCTCTTCACCTACCTGGAACTTAAGGATATAAGGATAGTGTACGTGCCTCCTTCCAGTATAGGAAATTACGGAGGTGATGTAGATAACTGGATGTGGCCCCGTCATACCGGAGATTTTTCCTTCCTCAGGGCCTATGTGGGCCCTGACGGAAAACCCGCAGAGTATTCTCCCAGAAATGTTCCCTACCATCCGATGGTTTATCTGAAATTCTCGGCCAGGAACATAAACCCGGGAGACTTTATGTTTATCCTCGGTTATCCTGGCTCCACCGAAAGATACATGCCCAGTTTTTACGCCGAGTTCATGGAAAAGGAGTTCTACCCCCGGAGGATAAAATTCCTTGATGGATGGATAAAAATCCTGGAAGAGGGCTCGCGCAGGAGCAAAATTGCTGAGTTTAAAAACGCCGGCATACTCAAGGGATTAAACAACGCCATAAAGAACTGGAAGGGACAACTGCAGGGCTTCAAAAGGTTGCATGTGGTAGCCAGGAAAAAGGCACTGGAAGAAAAAATACAGGAGGCTCTGGAAAAGGACCCGGAACTCAGGGCAAAATACGGAGATGTTTTTCCCCGTTACAGAAAATATTTTGAAAAGGCAAAAAGACTCTCCATGAAGTCCTTTTATTCCGGATGGTTTCCCTATGGCTCCCGCCTTCTTTCCTCTGCCATTGAAATAGTTTACTGGACCAGGGAAAGGCTCAAGAAGGACATAGACAGAAAACCCGGATACATGGACAGGGACAGGGAAAATCACATCATCAGGTTAAAAATGGTGGATATGGCCTACGAACCCTGGACGGATAGGCAGGTGCTCAAATACTTTATCCTTCAGCAGGGAAAGGTTCCTCCCCAATACAGGCTTAAAGCCCTGGAGAGGCTACTCAATGGGGATTTCTCCGAAAAGAATGTGGACGCCTTCCTGGACAACCTTTACAAAAACACCAGGATGGGTGATCTCAATTTCAGGCTGAAACTCTTTAATTCTCCCTACAGGAAAATCCTCAAGTGCAGGGACCCCTTCATTAAATTCGCCCTTCAAATTGTGCCCGAAATGGACAGAATGGAAAGACAGGCCAAGGCCCTGGGAGGAGAAGCCCTGGAATTTCTCCCAGAATATTACGCCCTGTGGAGGGCGGTTTTTGGAAGCGAATTCATGTATCCAGATGCTAACGGAACCCTCAGGCTCACCTACGGCACGGTCAAGGGATATTCACCCAGGGATGCGGTGTTTTACCTGCCCCAGACCAGCCTTACCGGGGTTATGGAAAAGGAAACCGGAAGGGAACCATTCATAGTGCCGAAAAAACTGAAGGAACTATGGAAAAAGAGGGAATTTGGGCCCTACGAGGATCCGGAAATGAAGAATGTGCCTGTGGATTTTCTAACCACCCACGACACCACCGGGGGAAACTCAGGCTCGCCGGTACTCAATGGAAAAGGAGAACTGGTGGGTCTTCTCTTTGACGGCAACCTTGAAAGTGTGGTGAGCGATTATTACTTCTGGCCCCCTATTACCCGCTCCATCTCCGTGGACAGCAGATATGTCCTTTTCATAACGGATAAATTCCAGGGAGCCCAAAGGATTATAAAGGAGCTTCGGATAGTAAGGTAATTATTTAACGCAGAAAAATACCTGATAAAAGGCAGCGGCAAGTTCCCTTTTGTCAGGGCTACCCTTACTGACCTGGGCGGGGACGAAACTTTTGTCCGCTTCAAAACGGAGTATGAACTCGTCCCCGTCTCCCATAAGTTCAGGGGTGATGGTAAAAAGCCTCTGAAACTGGGGCTGGGTTATTTCTCCAAGAAGGTGGTCGTTTATGAATATCCTTATTCTCTGGTCCGGTAAATATTTTTCAGGGAAAAAGCCCTTTATGTAAAGGAGGGAGGTTTTTCTGGGATTCTCCACCCTGCAGATTGCAGTTTTGGCCATCCACCTCCAGGTTTTCCCGGAATTGTCGGCCTCTTCATTGTACCACCCCCTGGCATATATTTTCTGGGGAAGCATTTCAGAATTGATCTTTATGCTCAGGGGTTTTTTAATGACTTCAATCTTCTGGCCGGTTTCAGGATTTACAAAACCAACGGAGAAATCCACCTTGAAATTATCACCGCTTATTTCCTCAACATATTCGGGAAAAACCAGAATCCTCTCGTAGGATATCTCCTCGCCGGGTTTCCACTGGGAGAAAGGCACCGGAGGTTTGTGATCATCAAGTAGATACATGGTCTTTGCCTTCCCGTCCCAGAAATGGACATAAATCCAATAATTATCGTGCAGGGAAAAGCCCTCTTCAGGCTTCCATGTGTATTTCATCTTAACTATGTATGCGTCCCTGAGTTGAGGCGGCTCAAAGGTTACCTTAAGACTTACAGGAAGGTTCTTGCCCCTGGGTTTCCCGCAAAACGGCAGGGAAAACAAAATTAAGACCATTAATGAGATAATGGCAATTTTCCTCAATTTTTCCTCCTTTAAAGGGTAATCTCAAGGGATGTTATGAGAATTATATCATTTTTTTTCAGGGTGACTAAGGGAGGCTGGTTATTATACCTTTCCGTAAGGGAAAAGTTTAACCATAAGGGCTTTTTCATGAGGAATTTCATGGAGGCTTCTCCCTCAAACCTGTAATCTCCCGGATCTATCAGGGAAGGGGTATAGAGGGCAGCGAGGGAAAATTGAGCCCCTGAATCCATTTTTCTCCTCAAATTCATGGCAAGGGCCAATCTCCTGGTTTTTTTGACCGAAGTTTTCGTAAAATAAGCCTCGTATTCCTCAGAATATGAGGCAGAAAATGAGACTTTCTTTACCGATTTCTTTTCCATAGAATAATTAAGACCCAGACTGAAGTCCACCCTGCCCTGGATGTCCGCCATTTTGTCAAAGAAATAAGAAGCAGATGAAATGAGTTTCCACCTGCCGAAAACCGGCTTTTCTGTGGAAAAGGTTAGTTTCCCCTGATTGGTATCTACCTCCCTCTCTCCCCTTCCATAAATGTAGTTGCTGGATATTATGAACCCAGCATCCTTCCTTACGAATTTTATAATCCCCTTCCCATAAAACCTCGTAGAATTAGAATTACCCCTGCTAAGGGAAAGACCGGCCGAGAAATCAAAGGTATTGTCCTGCGGCAATAGGGGACAAAGAAAAAGAAAAAGTATAAGCAATCTTACCGTTGCTCCTTTCATAATTAAAAATTATAATTAGCAACAGGGGAAAAATAAAATGGGTTTTTTAGAAGAATTAAAAGCCGGAAGAGTAAGCGAGGACATCAAAGAACTCGCAGCGGAAGGTGCCATACCCCTCTCCCCCAGGGAACAATTTGAGGTTCTTGCTATTTTGCTGAAAGACCCTTCCGGCAAAATAGCCGATAAGGCGTTTAATACACTGATTTCCCTTCCATCTTCCACCATAAAATCTTACCTCCGCAGCAGGGAAGCCTCTCAGGACCTCCTCCATTCTTACGCTGAATGGGCCCTTGAGGAAAGGGACTACCCGATTATAGAAACGATTGTGAGAAACCCCTCTGTGAAGGACGAAACCCTGCTTTTTCTGGGTGAAAACGGTGACGAAAGGATAACAGAACTGGTGGCTTCAAACCAGGTCAGAGTTATGTCCAATCCTGACCTGATTAAGGCTCTCCTCAATAATCCATCATCCCCCGTAAGAGTCAGGGCTCTAATGGAAGAGTGGAAAAGACTTTACTACAGCACTGGCGAGGAAAAAGCGGTTAAACAGGTGGAAAGCATGCTTGAGGAACTGGAGGAGTTGGAAGAACTGGAGGAAATTGAGGAACTGGAGGAGGTATTAGAAGGAGGGGAACCCACAGAAAGAAATATATATACCCTGACATGGAATGAAATAAAGAACCTGCCTATCCCGGCCAAGGTTAAGTTGGCTCTGATGGGTTCAAAAATGCACAGGGCCATTTTAATAAGGGATAACAATAAAATAGTGGTGGATGCAGTGCTGGAAAGCCCCAAACTTACCGAAAACGAAATTGCCATATATGCAAAGATGAAATCTCTTCCCCAGGATGTCATTAGAAAGATAGCCTCCTCCCGTGAATGGACGAAGCATTATTCAGTTCTCCTTAACCTAGTCAGGAATCCCAAAACCCCTCTCCCCATAGCAATAAGTTTCCTCTCAAGGCTCAGGAAAAGGGACCTCATGGAAATAGCCCGGAGCCGTGAGGTTCCGGATCCGGTAAGAAGGGAGGCCCAGAAAATTCTAACGCGCAAGGAGAAGCAGAAAAAAATATAATGCTGGTGTTTTTGCTCATCCTGAACATACTTTACAGCACCCGCTCTGCGGTATGTCAATTCACTGAAAGGGTAAAAGTCCAGGGGGATATACTGAAGGAGCATGGTTATTTTTATTTCAAGAGGGGCGAGGGTATAAGGTGGGATTATACAAGTGGGGAAAAAAGAATATTTGTTCTAACAGGGGGGAAACTCTGGGAATACCATCCTCGGGAAAGATTTTACAGAAATTATGAGGTGAGGAAAAGTTTCTGGGAAGTCCTCCAGGACCCGGCCAAATGGAAGGAACTTGTAAAGGAAGTGGAGGGGAAAAACGGAAAATTTATCGTAAAAACTAAGGAAGGAGAGGAAATTTTGATGGAAATTAAAAGGAACAGGATAAAAAGAATTTCCTTTGAGGATACGAGTTTTGAATTTACCCATTGTCGTTATAACATTCCTCTTCCTTCTTCCCTTTTCAAACCAACCTTTCTTTCCCGGGTTCGTAAAAAATAATGGAAGAAAAGGAACTGGCTTTAAGGGCAAAAAATGGAGACAAGGAGGCATTTGAGATGCTGGTAAGGCGATATCAGAAAGGGCTTTACAACTACATCTACAGGCTCACCGGAGAAAGGGAACTGGCGGTGGACTTTACCCAGGAAGCCTTCCTGAGGGCTTACATTTCCATGATCAGATATAACCCCTCCTATCATTTTTCCACATGGCTCTGGAGGATAGCCCACAACCTGGTAGTTGACCATTTCAGAAAGGGAAAACTTAACACCGTTTCCCTTCAAATGGGGGAAGAAGGTGAGGAAGTGGAATACGATGTGGAAAGCAGGGAACGGGGCCCCTTTGAAAATCAACTTAACAGGGAAAGAAGGAAGATAATTATGGAGGCCCTGGAAAAATTGCCTCCCTCCCTGAAGGAACTTATCATTCTGCGACATTTTAATGAACTTTCCTATCAGGAAATTTCAGAGGTTACTGGTATGCCCTTTCACGAAGTAAAGAGCAAATTATTCAGGGCAAGGGAAAAATTAAGAGCGCTTCTGGAGGCTTATCGTGAAGCATTATAACTACGAAGAAATCTATCTTTACCTGGATGGCGAAATGCCCCCCATGGAAAGGAGTCTGCTTGAGGACCACATTCTGGTATGTAAAGAATGCGCCGAAAAACTGGAAAGGGCCAAAGTTCTTTATCAGGAAATAAAATCGGAGGAGGAAAATCCTCCGGTGGATATAGCCTCTCTGGTTATGGCGAAAATAGACAGGAAAAGGAAAATTCTACCGGTAATTTACGGGATTTTCATATTACTGGTCGCCATCCTGACCGTCCCCGTATTCTTCGGTCTGGATAGGGCTATCTTTTTCTATTACATAATTCTCGATTACTTCAACAAAATTTATCTTGTAGCCAGGGCTGGACTTTCGTATTTATTTTCACTTAAAATTCCGGCCTGGGTATTTGCGGGGGCAGTATTGATGCTATTTCCTGTATACTTTGCCCTCCGCAAAATATGGAGGAACACATGAGGAAAATATTAATTTTTCTTGTGATGGTTTTTTCTCTGGCCGCTTCCATAAAGGTAGGTAAAGGGGAGGTAAAAAACGGTGATGTGGTTTGTATAGGGGACAGCGCCGTGGTGGAGGGAAAGGTAAAAGGAGACCTGGTGGCCATAAAATGCGACCTGACCTTTTCGGGCAAGGTGAATGGGGACCTCGTAGCCATATTTTCAAAACTCAAGGCCAGCGAAGGGGCAAAGGTCAACGGAGATCTTGTAAATATTTTCTCCAGCGGAAACATTTCCGCTATAAAGGTAAACGGTTCCAGGGTAAGCATGAGGGGAGGCCCTGGAAGACATCTTCTGCACAAACCAAAATTCATCCACATGACGGGGACGGGGACTTTCTTCAACGGTTACAAGTTCGTATCCTACCTGATCCTGTGGGGAATTCTCTCACTTCTGGTGTTCCTCCTCTTCCAGAAGAATGTTATGTTAACCGCCTCAGCCCTACTTAACAGGCCCTTTAATCTGTGGCTACGGGGACTGTTAGTATTCGTGGTTCTTATTATTCTCCTTATAATATTCGCTATCCTCAGCGCTATAATCATCGGAATCCCCTTCCTGATAATCGTGGTTTTCCTGATGCTCGGAGCCATATTTTTCGGCTACACCTCAATTTTTTACGCTGTGGGTAACCTAATATTGAACAGCGAAGTTCACCCCGTGTATTCAGTCCTGCTGGGTATGGTTATGTTTTCTTTCATAAAATCCCTTTATATAGTGGGTTCCCTTTTGAGCCTGATCATGATTCCCCTGGCCTTCGGCGTAACCCATTCCACCTCCTTTGGCAGGAAACTCCCTCCCTCAGAATGAACGGAGGAATGAGAGAAAAATCCTCCTGTCATCCCCATCCAGAAGGAACAGGACGAAAATCCCCATAATTATGGGGAAAGAAATAAGGGGAAGCCAGGGTCTAAACCCCTTTAAAAACATCAGCAGAACAAGGGAACCCAGGAAAAGCACCGTACCCTTTAATACGGAATAGGAAAAAACCCATATACCCAATTTCCTCCTTATGTAAACGAGTTCAAGTATCTTGGAGAAAATCAGGGAGAAACCGGTGGAAACTGCAGCCCCCATAGTTCCCCAAAGGGGAATTAACAGAACGTTTCCGGCGAAGTTCAATATCACCGAGATCAGGGTCACTCTGAAGAAGAATAACTGGTGCTCGGTCATGGAAAGGACATATCCCACAGAACCTATGGCCACGCTGAGAATCTGGGCTAAGGTTAAAATCAAAAGGGGCTCTCTGCCGGAAGAAAACCCCCTGCCGAAAATTCCGAGGATTTTCAAAGGATAAACAGCATAAACAAGTCCAAGGATCAGGGCATAGGTAAAAGCCCATCGGGCGCTTCTCCTTCCCAGGGATTCTATTTCACCTTTCTTTCCCAGGGAAAAAAGATAGGAAATTATAGGGGGAAACAGATAATTGACTATATTAAGTCCGAAACCCACAAAAAGGGCAGCCCTGGATGCAGCAGAGTATATCCCTACTTCCATAGGTGGCCTGAAATAGCCCACCATAAGGGTATCCATCTGAGTTAAAAAAAGATAAAATAGCCCGGAAGCCATCAGCAGGAGGGAAACCCTGGCGAAGGGGGAAAACCTTAGTTGGCGGGCTTTAACGCCAGAGAAAAATCTCCTGTAAACGAAAATAGCCAGGACCACCATAACGAAAGCGGAGGCGAAAAAGGAAAGGGCCGGAGAAGAAATGCCTATATTAGCCTTCCACAGGATGGGGAAAACAAGGCAGGACAGGGAAAAAAGCCCTATACTCTGAATAAGAACGAGAAGATCGGTCCTCCTCAGGGCTTTAAAACTTTCCGTAAGAAAATAAAAAAGGGCAAGAACCGGGAGGAAAATACCGAAGAGTCTGATATAGGAAGTAAAATGGGGCTTTGAAAAGAAAATGGCCAAATCACGGGCTAAAAAATAAAAAGACAAACCTGCGGGAATGGAAACCCGGAGTATAATCTTACTCCCCATTTTTAGAAAACCTTTAACGAAGGAAAGATCACCTTTACCGTAGGCTTCCCCTGCATACTTCAGGACAGAGGCATGGAGGCCCAACGGCACAAATCTAACCATTATCATGTAAAAGGTGAAAATCATTGAAAAATAACCCAGAATTTCGGCTCCAGCCATGCGGGATATCAGCACCATAAAACCCAGGGAGAGGAGCATTCCCATGATCTTACCCACAAAGGCAATGGCCCCTCCCCTTGCCACTTCCCGGGCATGGGATATTACTTCTTCTTCACTTTTATTCTTATGGGAACTCCCTTGAACTGCCATTTTTCCCTTATTTTCCTCTCAAGAAATTTTCTGTAAGAATCATCCAGTTTTATCCTTCTGTTGGCGAAAAAAACAAAAAGAGGGGGATTCACCCCGCTCTGGACTACATAGAAAAACTTTACTTCCTTAGCATCGGACACCTTTGGAGGATTTTCCCTGAGTATGGGGAGAAGGTAATGATTGAGTTCGCCGGTTTTAATCCTTTTCCCGGCCTCTTTAAGGACATCATCCACTTCCTCCATTATATTGGTAATTCTCCTACCGGTAAGGGCTGAAACGAAGAGGAGGGGGGCAAAGGAGACGAAGTGCAGTTTATCAAGGAATTTCTCCCTTACCCTGAAATACTCAACCGTATCCGCCTTTACCAGGTCCCATTTATTGGCAACAAGAACCAGGGGTTTTCCCTCCTCCACCACCTTTCCGGCTATGGCCCCATCATAATGGGTGGGTCCCTGGGAGGCGTCCATGACGAGAACACAAACATCAGCCCCCCTTATGGCCTTGGTCGCCTTTATAATACCCGCAGCCTCAAGGGAATCCGACGCCCTGGAGAGCCTCCTCATTCCCGCAGTATCCAGGAGCCTGTATCTTTTCCCCTTGAATTTGACCTCCACATCTATTACATCCCTGGTGGTTCCGGGCTTTTCGTCCACTATAACCCTCTCCTTGCCCGCTAAGCGGTTTACTATGGAACTCTTTCCCACATTGGGCCTTCCCAGGACGAGCACTTTAACGGCCTTCTCCTGGGGACATTCCCTTCGGGGAATTTTGCTTACTATAAGGTCAAGAAGTTCAGCCAGACCCTGATTGTGCTCTGCAGAGACGGGCACCATTTCCTCAATGGCCAGGGAATGGAAGGAAAGGGGGTTAAAGGAGCGTTTTACATCCATTTTATTCACAACGAGAACCACATCCTTCCCCATCTTCCTTAGCCTTTTTGCCACCTCTTCTTCCCATGGAAGGGGACTTCTGGTGCCGTCCACCACCAGAAGAACCACCGAGGCATTCCGGGCGTATTCCAGGGCCTTTCTGGTTATTTTCTCGTTCAGTGGCCGGGAAGGAGCCTCAAAAAGCCCTCCGGTATCCAGGACCTCAAAACAGGAGCCCTGCCACTCGGCCATGGAAGAAAGAACATCCCTGGTCATTCCGGGCTGGCGGTGAACCAGGGCCTTCTTCCTCCTGACTATCTTGTTGAAGAGAGTGGATTTTCCCACATTGGGAAGGCCTAATATAACTACCCTGGGTAAGGACATTTTAAAGGGCCACTTCCCCGCTCCCGTCTATGTTTTTAAGGGTTTTTCCAGGAACTATCCTCTTTATAAGTCCTGTAAGCACCCTTCCAGGGCCTATCTCAACGAATTCCTCCACCCCATCCTCCACCATCTTCAGAACTGACTGGGTCCAGAGCACAGGAGAGGAAATCTGAACCTTCAGGGCCTCCATGGCCTCAGAGGCGGTTTTAACTGGTCTTGCCCAGGCGTTCACATAAACAGGAAAGGCTGGATTGGAAAATTCCCTTTTCTTCATCTCCTCCCACAACCTTTCCTCCACCTCCTTCATGAATTCAGAATGGAAGGGAGCGGAAACCTTCAGATAAACCTTCCTCTTTGCCTTTATTCTCTCCTCCGCCTGTTTAAGGGCCTCGGTTCTCCCTGAAAGGACTATCTGCCCTGGATTGTTATAGTTAGCCACCTGAACTCCGTCAATTTCCGAAACTACCTTTTCTATTTCCTCCTGGTCTCCGCCTAAAATTGCCAGCATCCCACCGAAGCCAGGGGGGGCCGCCTCGCTCATAAATTCTCCCCTTTTCCTTACCAGATAAACCCCATCCTCAAAACTCAGGGTTCCGGCAGCCACGAAGGCGGTCCACTCCCCGAGGCTGTGTCCTGCAGCACAATGGGGTCTCTGCCCCAGCACCCTGTAAATGGCATAACTCACGGTGAGAAGGGCAGGTTGAGCGTTCTGGGTAAGGGTGAGAAGTTCCTCAGGACCTTCAAAAATTATTCTGGTAAGGTCAAAGCCAAGAACCTCGTTGGCCCTCTCAAAAATTTCCCGGGCAGCGGGATAGTTCTCGTAAACCTCCTCCCCCATTCCCACCTTCTGGCTTCCCTGTCCGGGGAAAACAAAGCACCTCATTTTTCCTCCAGAACCGGATATTCTCCTGTAAAACAGGCATAACAGAAGTCCTCAGGATAATCCAGAACTTCCCTGAGTTCCTCCACGGTCAGGTAGAGGAGAGAATCTGCCTCTATGAATTCCCTTATTTTATCAATGCTCATTTTATTGGCTATGAGTTCCTCGTAGGTGGGAGTGTCTATCCCATACCTGCAAGGAAATCTCACCGGGGGAGATGCAATCCTCACATGAACCTCCTTTGCTCCTGCTCCCCTCACCATCCTGACAATCTTCCTTATGGTGGTTCCCCTTACTATGGAGTCGTCCACCAAAATTACCCTTTTTCCGGAGAAAAATTTATAAAGGGGATTGAACTTCTGTCTTACCGATTCGTCCCTTATGCTCTGGGTTGGTTTTATGAAGGTTCTTCCCACATAATGGCTCCTTATAAGTCCAAAGCAAAGGGGAATGCTTCTTTTCCTTGAATAACCCAGGGCCATGAAATTGGAGGAATCGGGTACAGGAACCACGGCATCCGCCTCCACATGGTCCTTTTCAGCAAGTTTTTCCCCGAGAAGGATTCTTTTATCGTGGACAAATTGACGGTATTGAAAACTATCAGGTCTGGCAAAGTAAATTATTTCAAAGGAGCAATGGGCTCTTCTCCCACCTCCCCTTAATTCTTCCTCGTTAAATTTCACCCCCTCAATCCCCTCTTTGCTTATTATAAGAAGTTCTGCCGGCTCCACCTCCCTCCATTCCCGGGCTCTTATTATGTCCATGGCAACGCTTTCCGAGGCCACCGCATAGCCCTTTTCTGTCTTCCCGAAAACCATGGGCCGGAATCCCCAGGGGTCCCTGAAAGCATAGATTTTTGTTGGGGTAAGGAAAAGAGCCGAATATGCCCCTTTCACCTCCCCCATAAGTTCAAGCACCGCCTGGATGGTATCCTTGCCTTCCTTTTCCATTTTGTAAACGAGCATTCTTCCCAGGAGTTCACCGTCGTTGTCGGAGACAAAGAAAACGCCCCTTTTCTCGTATTCCCTTCTGAGGGTCCGATAATTTACCACATCCCCGTTGCTGGCAAAGGCGTAAAGGGGACCCTGGAGGGTGGTTATAAGATGGGGCTGGGCATTTTCCACCGTGGGAGTTCCCCGGGTGGGATACCTTACATGGCCAATGGCTGCAAAACCGTCCAGTTCTTTTAACCTCTCCTGATAGAAGACCTCTTTAACATATCCTAACTCTTTGATAAGTTTCAGCCTTCTGCCGTCGCTCACCGCTATTCCGCAGGCCTCCTGGCCCCTGTGCTGAAGCATAAAAAGTCCCAGGGCGGTCATCTCCGCCGCTGGTTCTTCACCTATATAACCGAAAATTCCGCACATTCAGAGCCCTTTCTCCATTATTATCAGGTTCCCGTTCTTGAATTCATATCTTACAACATCCATAACCTGTTTTACAATGCAGAGTCCCCTGCCCCTTTCTCTCATGATGTCCTGCTCTCCTCTTTTCAGAATACCCTCAAAATCAAATGCCTCTCCCTGGTCCTTAACTTCAAATCTGATTTTCTTCCCGTAAAATATCTTGATTTTAACCTCCTTTTCAGGATCCTTCCTGTTACCATGGACTATACCGTTGCTCACAACCTCCCTCAGGGCAAGAAAAACCTTCCAGTGCTTTTCCACATCCATGCCCAGACCAGCCAGCATCTCCTCCAGGGTTTCCAGAACTATGTTCATAATTTTAATGGAGGAGGAAAAGGAAATCTCTATTATTTTTCCTTCACCCATGACCACAACTGACTCAAAGTGGGTTTTGCCCCGGTATGAAGCATTCCCACCCGGAATATTTTAGCAGATACCCAAACGGAGGCCAGGGAGGTTAAAAATACAAGGATCAGGGAAACGCCAATTTCCAGAACCGAAGGGGAAGAAAGAATGGCCCTCATCATCATGAAAAAGGGAGCAGTATAGGGAAAATAGGCCAGAACAATTTTTATCCAGTTGTCAGGAGTCATAAAGAGCACAAAACTCAGAGCAAAGGGAAGGGTGATTATCATCATAATGGGCCCCAGCAGGTGCTGGGCGTCCTCTTCGGTCTCAACAATGGAACCCACGGTAAGGAAAATCGTTGAATAAAGGAAAAATCCCGCAAAGAAAAACAGAAGGAATATTATAAACTTTGGGAAAAACCCTGAAAGGTGAAACTGGGGAAAATAGGAAATGGCATAAAGATAACCCCCTACCCCCAGCATTAGCCAGAAAAGAAGTTGAAGTATACCTGCCAGACCTACTCCAAGGAGTTTTCCAGCAAAAATCTGAGTGGGCGAGGCAGAGGAATATAGTATTTCAACTACCCGAAACCTTTTGTCCTCAAGAACTCTGCGAAGAAGTATCTGACCGTATCCAATTAGACCCATGAAGAGCAGGATGGAAAAAATCATATACAGGGTAAAGGAGGATTCCATGGTTTCCTTTTTTACCTTTCCCTTCTCCACCTTCAGGGTTTCCACCTCAACCCCGGCCAGAATTTCCTTCAAAACCTCTTCCTTGAGTCCCAGTTTTCTGAGTTTATCCCTCTGAATCACCCTGTTTATTCTCGTTTTTATGGTGGAGACCATGGTAACATCCCCCACATTTCTCATGTAAAGGGTAACCTTCCTGGAGGTGAAAACATCGGCAGGAACCACTAAAAGGGCATCAAGTTTTTTCTTGGCCATAAGGGAAAAACCCTCCTGCCTGGAACTTATACTTATTATCCTTAGAGGAATTTCCATTTTCTCCCCGGTGGGAGTTTTCATAAACTCAATAATCCTTCCTGTGGGATCAATAATACCCAGGTTCCTCTGGCGATTGGAAAGTTTTCCCATAATGACTGGAAAGGCCGCATATATGAGGACGAAGACCGGGGTAAGAACCGTGGAAATTATGAACCATTTTTTCTTAACTACCCTCTTCAGTTCAAACTTTGTTATTATCCAGGTTTTCACCTTCTCCTCCTACCAGGCTTATGTAAATCTGATTCAGGGACGGCTCAGTCCTCTCCACCCTGTGAACCTTTACCCTGTCAATAATGAGGCGGAGGACATCGTTTACTTCAAGGTCTGTTTCCACCTCAGCGAACCTCTCGTAGAGCCTGAGGGAAGCGTGGGGAATCTTTTTTATTACCTCTCCGTCCCCCTCAAACTCTATTTTTATGGTCCTTTTCCCGTATTTAGTCTTTATCTCCGACAGTTTTCCGTCCACCACCTTCTTCCCCCTGGAAATAAGGGCCACATAATCGCACATTTTTTCCGCCTGCTCAAGGATGTGGGTGGAAAAGAGAACTGTCTTCCCTTTAGCCCTTTCCTCCATTATTCTTTCCCTTAAAACCTCAGAATTTATAGGGTCAAGGCCGGAGAAGGGCTCGTCAAGAATGAGAATATCCGGGTCGTGGAGGAGAACCGAAATAAACTGGAGTTTCTGCTGCATACCCTTGGAAAGTTCCTCTATTCTGGAGGAGACCCTGGAGGAAAGGCCGAATTCCTCAAGATATTTAAGGGCCCTGGATTTTGCCTCAATGCTGGAAAGACCCTTAAGTTCTCCCAAATAAACGAGAACGTCCAGAACCTTTTCCTTGGGATATAGCCCCCTTTCTTCAGGAAGATATCCAACCCTGGAAAGAACACTTACATCCACAGGCTTTCCCAGGATGCTCACCTCCCCTTCGTCGGGTCTCAAAATACCCAGGATGATTCTCAAAGTGGTGGTTTTTCCCGCCCCGTTGGGTCCCAGTATTCCGTAAACCACTCCCCGGGGTATATTTAAGGAGAGAGAATCCACTGCCTTCACTTCTCCGAAACTCTTGCTAATCCCTTTAACCTGAATAACCATGGCTCTATTTTACCATCTTTTATCCAGCGTCCTTAAATTACGCCTGTAACGGGGCCAGGATAAAAATACCTTAACCCAGAAAAGCAATTTTTTATCCCAGGGGAAATCGGTATAAACTTGTTTTATGAGAACCAAGATAGTGGCAACGGTGGGCCCTTCCCTTGGCACCGCCGCGGTCCTGGAAGAGGCCATAAAAAGAGGGGCACGGGTATTCAGGCTAAATTTTTCCCATGGAGATTATCCTTCCCACAGGAAGATTGCAGAGGCCATAAGGCAGGCAGAGGAAAGCACAGGCATCCCTGTGGCCATTCTTCAGGACCTTTCGGGCCCCAAAATCCGGGTAGGAAAACTTCCCTCTCCCATTCCTTTAAAAAAGGGAGAAATTGTCCGCGTTAGAAGGGAAGGGGAGGCTATGGCGGGGGAGATTCCGGTCAATTACCCTTATATAGTTGAGGACCTTTCTCCCGGGGAAAGGATTTTTATTGAAGACGGCAAAATAGCCCTTAAGGTGATTAAAAGGGGCATGGATTTCGTGGAGGCCGAGGTAATTTCTCCAGGGATAGTGAGGGCCGAAAAGGGAGTGAACCTTCCGGACTCCGCCCTTAGAATTCCTCCCTTTACTGAAAAGGACCAAAGGGACCTTGAATTCGGACTTTCTCTGGGTATAGACCTCATTGCCCTTTCCTTTACCAGGTCCGGGGAGGATGTGAAACCGGTAAGGGAAATGGCAGGGGAAATTCCCATAATTGCCAAGGTGGAAAGGAGGGAAGCAGTGAAGAATCTCCCCTCCATAGTGGAGGCCTTTGATGGTATAATGGTAGCCAGGGGGGATTTAGGGGTAGAGGTCCCACTGGAGAAGGTTCCCATCCTTCAAAAAAGGATGATTTCCATGACCAATTCCTCAAGGAAAATGGTAATAACCGCCACCCAGATGCTCAGCACCATGATAGAAAACCCCTTCCCTACCAGGGCAGAGGTAAGCGATGTGGCCAATGCTGTTTTTGACGGTTCCGATGCCCTCATGCTCTCCGGGGAAACCGCTATAGGTTCTTATCCCCTGGAGGCCATATCTGCCATGGCCAGGACGATAGAGGAGGTTGAGAGTAGCCCGGAATTCTGGTCCATGAGAAACTTACTGGACAGGAAGCCCTCTGACCCCACAGAGGCCTTAGCGGAAAGTGCGGTTATTACTGCAGAGAAAATAGGGGCTGCAGCCATAATAGTTTTTACAACTTCAGGTGCCACAGCCATAAAGGTTTCCAAGTTCAGGCCCAGGACCAAAATATTCGCTATAACCCCTGAGCAGACTGTGAGAAGGCAGCTTGCCCTGGTCTGGGGCGTTGATTCCTTCCTTCTTCCCTTCATGAAAAACACCGACCTTATGATGGAAAAGGGGGTGGAACTTCTTCGCTCCTCCGGGAATTTAAGCCCTGGTAGCACCGTGGTGGTAACCGCAGGCAAAACCCCCATGAAGGGTGCCACCGACATGGTTAAAGTTTTAAAGGTGGGAGGTTAAAATGGGACTTTTTGACCAGGAGGAAAAACCCTCGGTCAGCCAGATAAAAAGGGAAAAACAGGGAAAAACCTTCAAGGGCGTCTTCCTTATAAAGGACATTTCCTTGAGACAGGGTCAGGGTGGCCCATACCTTTCCTTTGTAATAATGGACAAAACCGGGGCTATTTCCGCCTCCTTCTTCGGCGGGAAAATCGCAGATAGGGCAATCAACAGAGAAGATATAACCGGGGAACTCCTGCAGGAAGGGGTTTACGAGATTTCCCTCAGGAAGCAGAAGGAAAGAAACAATGTGGTGGTGGATTCCCTCAGGAAGATGGAGGAGAATCCGAATGATTACTACATAGTTCCCAGGGCCGTTTACCCGGAGTCAGAGGACCTTCGCACGAGCCTGGATCGAATGGGGGAAAAACACATAAAAACCCAGGAGGGAAGAAAACTCTACCATCTTTTCTGGGATAGGTATGGGGATAGGTTTTTAAGAGCCAGAGGAAGCGTAAGGAAGCATCATCAGGAGGAGGGAGGACTTGCCCTTCATACCTACATGGTGCTTAAAATAGCCCTTTTTCTGGGAGACCTCTATTCTTTAGACAAGGAGGTCATTTTCCTGGCAGGGCTTCTCCACGATATCGGAAAAATAGATGAAATAGGCGATGAAGGGTTCACCAGGGAGGGGGACCTTCTGGGACATACGGTTCTTTCCCTTCTTGAGGTCAGGCGTCTCTGTGAAGAGGCAGGATACACGGGAAAAAGGGAGGCAAATCTCCTCCACTGCATCGCCTCCCACCACGGTCAACTGGAGTTTGGAGCTCCGGTTTCCCCTAAAACCCTTGAGGCCTTCGTCCTCCACATAGCCGACCTGGCGGATTCAAAGATATACCAATTCTTTAAGGCCATCTCCGAAATAGGGGAAGGGGAGGAAAACTCCAGGTATTTTAAGGACCTTGACCGCAGAATCTACCTCCTTGACGGAGAATAACTGTCCTCAAAAAAGGACATAAAAAGAAAATCCCTTCCTTAGAAAAGCGAAAACATCTGGCATTTTTCTTGCTTAAATAAAACCCTAAAAAACCACGGGAGGTGAAAAGATGAAGAAACTTCTTGGTTTCCTGATTGTTTCAGGGTTGATTTTCGCCTCGAGGCCCGTTCTAAGACAGATTTTCGTTGAGGAAACTTACATTAAACTCCCTTCTAAATTCTACTTCACCCCGGTTGTGAGGGGAAAGGACGCCGTGGCCTTCGCCTATGTAAGCAAGGTGGAGCCCACCGAGGAGGAACTCAAGGCAGAGAGGGAAAAACTCAGGAAAATCCTTGATGAAGGAATCAGAAGACAATACGGAAGTTACGAAAACTACGAGAAGGAAATGGAAAAGGTTGGTGAGAAAACCCAGGAGGAGTTCAACAAAAAGGCACCGCCCCTTTTAAGGGACCTCATGCCCCCCTCCCTTTTCTCCAGGTCAGTTCCCTTCCTCATGAAGGCAATACTGTTTTTTGCCAGGAACCTTCCCTTCGTCTCATCACCCACTGGAAACTTAGGGGAAACCGGGGTGGTAATTTTAAGGAGGGACCTTAAACCTGTGGTTATAAAACTGGGAATAAACGAGCCCGTGGAGTGCATGGACTTCTCTAAGGACGGAAAATATCTTGCGGTTCTTACGGACCTTAGTTACGAGGGCAAGAAGAAATTCCATGTGGTGGGGAAAATATCAGTGATTGACCTTGAGAAGAACTCCGTGGTCTTTCAGACCATCCTGGCCAATGTCCAGGACCAGTTGGGCTTTACCCCGGACGGGAAATACCTCACCTTCTTAGCCTATCGCCTGGGCCACAGGGAGAAGAATTTATATTTTATGCAGACCGGAACCTGGAAAATAAAACCTGAGCCCTTTACCTTTGATGGGTCTATTTCCCACGGAAATATCATGGGTCGCACCAGACATAATCCTATATATAAATTTTCCCCGGACGGAAAATACCTGATTTACCGGGACCCCAAACTTCGGGTACTTTCCTATCCGGAATTAAAGGAGGTATTTGTGGGTCCGGGCTTTGCCGGCGAATTCTTCATCTCCCCGGACAGCAAATATGTCCTTGACCCCTA
This sequence comes from Candidatus Aminicenantota bacterium, assembly GCA_027025175.1. Taxonomy (GTDB): domain Bacteria; phylum Acidobacteriota; class Aminicenantia; order S016-38; family S016-38; genus JALSNJ01. Next base: position 51,367 of record JALVRF010000005.1, read on the forward strand.
TGAAAGGCTCTTGGAAATACCCAGCGGGAAACTCATATGGAAAGGGAAATACAGAACAGGACTTGAGATTTTATCCGCCCAGTTTTCAGGCAACAGGCTCTACATTGGGAATTTGTTGGAAACCAGGATTGTGGACATTAAAAAGGGAAAGGTAACAGCCACCGGCGATTATTATTCAAGACTTCCCTTCCTTCACCTTTCCCAGGACGGAAAATACTTGGCCTCCTTAGCACGACCCTTCCATGGTCCCTCCCTTATAAGATACGGAAGGAGAATGAAGGTTCAAAACCTTGAGGTTCACATAGCGGACGCACAAAATTTACGCCTGGTTCAGATTCTCAGCAATTTTCACCCTGCAGCCCTTGACCTCGTGTTCTTCGGGAATAAACTCCTGGTAAGCGATTACGAAGGAATATGGGTGTTCAGGGAAAAATGAGGAAAATAGCCCTGTTTTTTATAATTGGCGTTCTGTTATCCTGCCCCCCAATTTTCAAGTATACCTCCGTCCTTTTCAACAGGCCGGGAATTGAGGTAAAAACTCCTCCTGCCATGTGGGAAAAGGCCATGGCAAAAAAACTCGGCCTGGACAGCGTATACATTCTCCGTTCCCAGGGGGTCTTTTACCTTAGAATTTCCGGGACTCCAGGGAAAAAACCGGTCCGGATATCCACCTCCGTTGACCTTTCCCCATGGTTTAAAAACAGGGATTGTGCCCGGACATGGGACGAATTTCACCGCTGCATGAACCAGAGGAAAAACCCCCAGGACGAGAAACTCTATCGGAAAATTGACCGGGAATTCTACTCAAAACTAATCTGCCAGGAAAAATGTCCTGATCCAACCTTTGCCTTATGGGAGGCTCACTGGTATTCGCCCACCTACATAACCATATCCGCTGAGATAGGAGAGGGGGGTTTTAAGACGGTAGAGGAAGCCAGGGAAAGCCTCCACAGGATTAATTACCTTCTCAAAAAGGTAGTTTACGGACCCCGCTTTCCCGAGGGTTACGGGGAGGGCACCTCCCCTGAGGAGATTTTTACCATTGAAACCAGAATGGTCCTTAACGAAAAACTCATAAAAAAGGCGGTAAAGGAGATCCTCCTGGCCATGAAAAGGGATGGGTATCTTTCCGGGTTGAGCCGGGAGGAGATAGAGAAGATATCCTCCCTCTCCGCCCCTGGAAACAAGGTAATTTACCTTCCAGAGGGATGCCCTGCTCCTTATGACTTGAAACCGGGATGGATTAGCCTCTACAATTCAGTCAGGGTGAAATTCGGAGAAAAATGTCCCAGGATAACGGTTCTAAAATAGGAGGGATATATGAGAAAAATTGCCTTTATATTCGCATTAACAGGTCTTCTTCTGGCCTCCGGCCAGAGGCCTGATTTTTCCATCTACGGGTGCGCGGTAATGAAACCTGGAGAGAGCAGGACCTTTCCCAAAGGGAAGAACTGCATAATCTTTGACAATGCCCGGGATACCGTTTTCTGGGTGAAAATGACCGCCATTCCCTACCACACCGGAGATCCCCAATACGACAGGTTATGGAACAGTCAGCCAAGAAGCCTCAACTATGTGGGCTGCACTTCCTACGATTACTTCAACAGTTTGGAGGGAAATAAATTTGAGGAGGGATTTGACTACACCGATTTCAAAGTGGGGGAAACGGTCTGGTTTCTCACTGTGGCCAGCAGGGAAGACGATTTCTGCTACATAACCGGCGGGGGTGCTATGAAGGTGGAGACCATGGTGGTGGAAAAACAGAACGACGCGGGAAGCGGAAGGGACACCACCAGCAGGGAGCCGGCCTATGTAGAGGTCAACAAAACCTATGAGGGAGCCAGCGCCGTGGATGAAGACTGGTTCAGGGTAAAACTTCCTAAGGAAAAACTCATAAAATTTTCCATAACATACAAGGATGGCCCTTCAGGACCTCACAGGCTGGTTTATGGGCTCGGCTGGGGAGGACCCGGGAAAAATTACTTCACATATTGCACTGCTAATCACAAACTTGTCTCCTCCCTGGCCTACGACGGCTCCAAAGCCTGGTATTCCGCCTTTTTCCCGAGGGTGGGCCAGACCGCCTATTGCTACCTGAAATACAGGAAGAAAAAGCCCGAAGACCCGGACTATGTGGTTCTTCCCTTATGGGTTAAACCCCCGGCCCAATATCCTCCCCCGGATGAGGCCAAAAAGCCCAAATCCGCCTACCGCCTCCCAAGATACACCTTCTCCTTCCAGGTGGTGGAGAAAAACACCAAACACTGACCCGGAGCAGGGAGCGGGGACTCGGGGAAATCGCCGGATATCAGGCAGTAGAGGATTAGAGCAAAGGGCGGGATTTTATTCTATTTTTCTTTTCTTACTTCATATAGATGTCCATAAGGACCATTTACAGATTTTAGGGACAGACCCTATTATGGTATAATTTCCCCATGGCAAGACTGGCCCGCACATACATCAAATTCCCCTCAGCCACCGCCTACTACCACATCTTCACCCACCTTGCAGACGAACTCCCCTAC
>JALVRF010000006.1 GCA_027025175.1 Candidatus Aminicenantota bacterium
GACAAAAGGAAAATCACCCTCACCCCGGCCATGTGGCTGGTTCTTTCCAAGGTGGATGGAAAGAGGAACATAAAGGAAATAGCTAAGGAAGTTCGCCTTCCGGTATTTGAAGTGGGCAAAATCCTTTATGAGCTCATTACCGCTGGCCTTATAACTCTGGAGAATGAATAGAAGACCTGCCAGTGAATCCTTCAAGCTCCTGAGGATAGAGGAAGACGAGGAGCTGGCCTCCCAGCTGGGTCGCATATTCTCATGGGTTGGAAAACTTCAGTCCCTGGAATTGAACGGGGACTATGCCTTCTACCCTCCGGGATTATCCCTCCTGACCAGAGAAGACAGAATTATCAGTTTTAAGGAACTGGAGCGCCTTCTTTCCCTGGCTCCGGAAATAAAGGACAGGTTCTTCGTGGTGCCGAGGGTTCTATGAATTTTTCCCTCATGACCATAGAAGAGGTACTCCAACTCCAGGAAGAGAAAAAGGTTACCCCTCAACAGGTATGGGATTTCTTTCTTAGAAAAAGGGAGGAATGGGAACCCCGGATCAATTCCTTCATAACAGTGATAAATCGTATGGAAGGAAACGGAATACCGGCGGGGATAAAGGACAATATAACTGTTAAGGGCCTCAGGACCACCTGTGGCTCCAGAATGCTTGACAATTATATCGCCCCTTATTCAGCCACGGCCTGGGAAAGATTGTCTTCGGCAGGTTTTTCACTATCCGGTAAAACCAACCTGGACGAATTTGCCATGGGGTCTTCCACGGAAAATTCCTATTACGGTCCCACAAAAAACCCATGGGATCTTGAAAGAAGCCCTGGTGGCTCCAGCGGAGGCTCTGCAGCAGCGGTGGCTGCGGGCATGGTAAAATTCGCTCTGGGATCGGATACCGGAGGCTCCGTAAGACAGCCATCTTCCTTCTGCGGCGTGGTGGGGTTTAAACCCACTTATGGAAGGATTTCGCGATTCGGCCTGGTGGCCTTCGCATCATCCCTGGACCAGATAGGGATTATAACCAACAATGTAAAGGACTCCGCCTTTGTCTTCTCTACAATTGCCGGCCATGATCCCAGGGATTCCACATCTTCCAGGGTTCCAGTTCCCGATTACAGGGAAATTTTTACCGAAGTTCCAGGAAAATTTACCTTTGCCTTCCCGGATGATGAGGTCCTTGAAAGGGCAGAGCCCGAGGTCAGAAAGGAATTTTCCCTTTTCATAAACCTGGCGAAAAAACTGGGTGGAAGGGGTAAACAGGTGAAAATGCCTCTTCTTAACTACGCCATGGAGGCCTATTACATAGTTGCCAATGCTGAAGCCAGTTCAAACCTCGCAAGGTATGATGGAGTGCGTTACGGTCTCAGGGAAAAGGCAAAGGACCTTCTCGAAATGTACATAAAAACGAGAACCTCTGGATTTGGGCCCGAGGTAAAAAGGAGAATCCTCACCGGGGGTTTTGTCCTGTCCAGGGGATATTACGAAGGATATTACGGGAAAGCCGTATCCTTCCGCAGGGCCCTGGCCTCTTTTATGGAGGAGATTTTCTCCAGCGCTGAATTTCTCCTGATACCAACAACTCCCCACACTGCCTTCAAACTGGGGGAAAAACATGACCCCATTGAAATGTACCTGGAAGACTTTTTTACCGTCTTCGTAAACCTGGCAGGTCTTCCGGCCATCTCCATTCCCTGGGGTTTAATAAATGGACTTCCCATAGGCTTTCAGATTGTCTCCCGGTGGTATAATGAAATTGGTATGTTCCGCCTGGCTTATTTAATGGAGAAGGAAATAAGTTTTAAAAATAAATTGATTCAAAAGGAGGTGTAAAAAATGAGAAAGGGAATGGTATTCATCTTGGCGGGAATTTTAGTCCTTTCATCTCTGGCACTGGTGGGTTGCGGCTCTCCAGAACAGACTCTTATTAGCCGCTACATCCAGGCGGTTAACATGAATGACAAGGACACCCTGACCAAGATCACCCCCAATCCCGTGGCAGTAAGCCTGACCAAGTGGAAGATTGTGGAAAAGACTCAGCCCGTGGAGAAAAAGGTCTCCTTAGCAGACCTGAAAAAGAAGGTGATGGAAGCCAAGAAGAAAATGGACGAACTTCAGCAAAATGCTGCTTTGGCCAAACTGGACTTTGACGATTTTGCTAAAAAATACGAGAAATGGCCCAGAGGCCTCAAGAGAAGGAACAAGAAAAAATACGAAGAATTAAAATCCAAATACGAAGACCTCAAATCCCAGTTCCTGGCAGCCAAGGACGAGTACAACAAAGTCCTGGAAGATTTCAATTTTGAGAAAAAACTTCAGGCTCTTTCGGTGGGAGATATTCCTGAATTAGAAAAGATGTCCGGTAAGGCCTATGAGGAAGAGATTGTTATTGAAGGAACCGACAAAAACGGCAAGACAAGAAAATTTAAGTTTTATCTGGTAAGATACGAACTTACCAAACCCGGAGCCACCCAGCC
>JALVRF010000007.1 GCA_027025175.1 Candidatus Aminicenantota bacterium
CGGGCGACAATGTAAACCTTGAGGTTGAACTTATCACCCCCATAGCCATGGAGAAGGGTCTGAGGTTTGCTATAAGGGAAGGGGGAAGGACCGTTGGAGCAGGAACAGTAACCGAAATACTGGAGTAAAAAATGGCCAAGGAGGTAAGGGTTATAGTCACCCTTCAGTGCACGGAGTGTAAAAACAGGAATTACACCACAACGAAAAACCGCAGGAACACTCCGGATAGATTGCAACTAAAGAAATTCTGTCCGCATTGCGGACGCCATACCCTTCATAAGGAGGTAAGATAGACAGGCCAGTAGCTCAATTTGGTAGAGCACCGGTCTCCAAAATCGGTGGTTGGGGGTTCGAGTCCCTCCTGGCCTGCTGAAAATGTGATGGGCAAGAAGAAAAATACAAAAAGGGGAGGCAGAGAGATAGCGGCTGCCTCCCCTTCTAAAATTCTCTCCTTCCCTTCCAGGGCGAAGCAGTTTTTAAGGGAAGTAAAGGCAGAACTTAAAAGGGTGACCTGGCCTACTAAAAAGGAGGTCATAGGAACCACCATAGTGGTTCTTATAATGGTGTTTTTCTTTACCGTTTATCTTTACATATGGGATGTAATTTTTGCCTGGATTATTGAAGGGATAAGAAGGGCGGCGGGAGGATAAGGCTCCATGAAGTGGTACATAATCCACACATATACGGGATATGAAGAATTGGTGGTGGAGCAAATCCGCCAGAGACTGGAAAAAGAAGGACTTGAAGACAAACTCGGGGAGGTAATAATCCCCAAGGAAACGGTTATTGAGATAAAAGATGGGAAAAAGAACCTGGCCACAAAAAATCCGTATCCCGGGTATGTGTTTTTACAACTGGATCTGGATGATAGCGAAGTGGGCGACAAGGTCTGGTTCATAGTCAGGACCACTCCCAGGGTCTCCGGGTTTTTAGGCACCCGGACCAAACCCAAGCCCATCTCGGAAGAGGAAGTTGAGAAAATAAAGGACAGGATGACCAAGAGCAAGGACAAGCCCAGACACAAACAGACCTTCCAGAAAGGGGATGCGGTAAAGATAATAGATGGTCCATTTTACAATTTTACCGGTGTGGTTGAGGAGGTGGATCCCATAAAACAGACAATGAAGGTAATGGTTTCCATTTTCGGAAGACAGACCCCTGTGGAACTTAATTTTTCCCAGGTGGAAAAGTTATAAGGAGGAAAGAAGATGGCGGCTCCCAAGAAAAAGAAAAAAGTAAAGGCAATTATCAAACTTCAAATCCCGGCAGGGCAGGCTAACCCCTCACCTCCAGTGGGTCCTGCCCTGGGGCAGCACGGGGTGGCTATTATGGATTTCGTAAAACAGTTTAATGATGCCACTTCCAAGATGGAGCCGGGAATGATAATTCCCGTTGAAATAACAGTTTACGAGGACAGAAGTTTTGATTTTATCCTCAAAACCCCTCCCACCTCCTACCTGATAAAGAAGGCCATAGGAATAGTCAAGGGCTCAGGAGAGCCTAACAAGACCAAGGTGGGAAAACTTACGAAAAAACAGGTTGAAGAAATTGCAAAAATGAAACTTCCTGATCTTAACTGCGATTCCCTGGAGGCTGCCATGAAAATGGTGGAGGGAACGGCCAGAAGTATGGGCGTGGAGGTGGAAAATGCCTAAGCGTGGTAAGAAATACCTTGAAGCGAAAGCGAAGATAGAGAACAGACCATATTCCCTGGACGAAGCTATAAGGCTCGTTAAAGAGGTCAGTTATACCAAATTCCCTGGTTCCGTGGAGGTCTCCATGAGACTTGGAGTTGACCCCAAAAAGGCGGACCAGATGGTTAGGGGGACAGTAGTTCTTCCACATGGGACAGGGAAAACCAAAAAGGTGCTTGTTATAGCCTCCGGGGAGAAGATAAAGGAAGCGGAGGAGGCTGGAGCCGATTATGTGGGAGGAGAGGAGATAATAAAGAAGATTCAGGGGGGATGGCTTGATTTTGACGCAGTGGTGGCAACCCCTGATATGATGCGGCATGTGGGAAAACTCGGGAAGATTCTGGGACCCAGGGGTCTCATGCCCTCACCCAAGACCGGAACGGTTACCTTTGATGTTGCCAAGGCTGTCAAGGAGATAAAGGCCGGAAAGGTTGAATTCAAAGTGGATAAAACTGGAAACATACACGTAATGGTGGGGAAGACCGACTTTACCGACGAACAACTCAAGGAAAACATTAAGGCCCTGGTAGATGCGGTGATCAGGGCTAAACCTCCGGCTGCCAAGGGCAAGTATATAAAGGCCCTTTACCTCAGTCCCACCATGGGCCCATCCATAAAACTGGATCCCAACGAGTTTATGAGATAGGAGGATGAAATGAAAAGGGCTGACAAGATAGAAAGAGGTAAACAACTCAGGGAACTTTTTGAGAATTACACATACTTCGCCTTCTTTGATTTTACGGGGATAAACGTTGGACAGATGAATTCCCTCCGAAGCGCCCTCAGGAAGGATGGCTCCATTATAAAGGTTATAAAGAACAGGATAGCCAAGAAAGTTATGGAAGGAACTTCCGCAGAAGAGGCCAAGGAATGGCTTCAGGGGCCAACGGCCGTAGTTTTCATAAGGGATGACATAGGAAAGGCCGTTAAGGAACTTCACGAGTTTTCAAAGGAAGCCACCCTTAAATTTAAGGGTTTCCTTCTGGAGGGGAAGAAACTGGGGCCAGAAAAGGCTGAGGAACTCGCTTCTCTTCCCACCAGGGAGGAACTTATGGCCAGGATAGCAGCCTCCATGGCTGCGCCTTTAATTATGTTTGGCAGGGCCATGTCCATGCCCCTTACTTTGCTGGCCAATGCCATGGCCCAACTTAAAGAAAAAAAGGAAAAAGGAGAATAAACAGGAGGTAAGAAATGGCAGAAATAACCAAGGAAGACTTCTTTAAACACCTGGACAACCTTACGGTGCTCGAACTGGTGGAGTACCTGAAGGAGTTTGAAGAGCGCTACGGAATCAATCCTATGGCCGTGGCTGCTGCTCCCGTAGCGGCTGCCGCCCCCGGTGCTGCTCCGTCCGAGGCTGAGGAGAAAACCGAGTTTGATGTTATCCTCAAGGAGATAGGCCCCCAGAAGATCAAGGTTATCAAGGTGGTCAGGGAAATCACCAATCTTGGACTTAAAGAAGCCAAGGCCCTCGTTGAGTCGGCCCCCACAGCAGTGAAGGAAGGCGTTCCCAAGGAAGAGGCTGAAGCCATTAAGGCCAAATTTGAAGAAGTGGGCGCCAAAGTGGAGATCAAGTAAGGGGGGAATAAGGTTTAAGTTATGGAGGAAAAGGGAATCTACATTAAGAGAAAGGATTTTTCTAAAATAAAGGCTTTTGCGGATATCCCCGACCTGGTAGAGGTTCAGAAAAAATCCTACTCCCAGTTTCTTCAGATGGAACTTCTTCCCCAGGAGAGGAGGGATGTGGGTCTGCAGGCAGCCTTTAAATCAATCTTCCCGGTATCTGACCAGAAGGGGAACATAAAGATATTCTTTGACAGTTATCGGATAGGGGAATGGTCATGTAGTTGTGGAAGACTTAAAGGGGTGGAAAACGCAAGGCCGGTTTGTAAAAACTGCGGTTCCCTGCTACCTCCCGATACCCAGGTGGACGAGCACACAGTCTGTCCTGTTTGCGGGGCAGTGGGCGAGGTGGAATATCCTGTCTGTTCCCACTGTGGAGGAAGGGTAAAACTCCGGCTTATGCACAGTCCCGAGGAATGCAAGGAAAAGGGCTATACTTACAGTGCTCCTCTCTATGTGAAGTTTAAACTCGCCTTTTACGAAAAGGGCAAGGACAGGAAGGAGAAAAGGATTACCGAGATAAAGGAAGGGGAGGTCTATTTCGGGGAAATACCCCTTATGACCACCAACGGCACATTTATCATTAACGGAACTGAGAGGGTTATAGTTAGCCAACTTCAGAGGTCTTCCGGGGTTTACTTTGTGGAGAAGAAAAAGGAGAGGGGAATAATAACCGCCGAGATAGTGCCTGACCGGGGCGAGAGGGTTGAAATAAAATACGACCCCAAGGGAATACTTTACTCGGTCATCTCCAAGAAGAAGATTCCGGTTACTACCTTCCTCAGGGCTCTGGGGCTGGAAAAGACCCCGGATATTATAAAGACCTTCTACACCGTTTATAAGATTGCATACAGGAACGGAAAACTTCTCTGGAAAACATCCCAGAATCTGGTGGGGAAAAAACTGGGAGAGGACCTCTTTGACAAGGACGGGGAACTTATTGGCCCCAAAGGGGCCAGCCTGAGTTCCGCCATGATAGAGAGAGCGGAGAAACACGGTATTGAATACCTTCCCATCTCCTCCGAAGAGTTAGACGGAGCTTTCCTGGCTTCCGATGTGGAACTTCCGGAAATGGAAGGCAAGAAGGGAATCATCCCTGCCAACACTCCCCTGGACGAGACCCATTTTACCATTCTCTCTAAACTGGGAAAGGAATTTGAGATTTTCTTCCCCTACAAGGACGAACTGGACCACCTTATTTCCACAACCCTTTCCAAGGACCGTTCCTTTGACCGCCTGAGTGCCTACCTTGAAATTTTCCGCAGGTTACGTCCCGGAGAAAAACCCACCAAGGAAAGTGCCAGGGCATATTTCCGCTCCCTTTTTCTTGATCCCCAGAGATTCCACTTCCAGAGGGTGGGTAAATATAAAGTCAATATAAGGCTGGGGCTTAATTCTCCCTTAGATGACCCCCTGCTTCGCCTTGACGATTACATCGCTATTGTTAAGTACCTTCTCAGGTTAAGGCTTAAAAAGGGAAGATGGGATGCCAATTTTTACCTTGATGACATAGACAGCCTTGCCAACAGGAGGGTCAGGCCCGTTGGAGAGCAGGTAGAGAATGCTTTTCGCATGGGCCTTCGCAGGATGGAAAGGACCCTGGTGGACAAACTCACCACCCATCCGGACCCTCATCAGATGACCCCGGCAGATGTGGTTACCCCCAGGCCAGCCATGGCGGTCTTAATGGACTATTTCACCACCTCCCAGCTTTCCCAGTTTATGGACCAGACAAATCCCCTAAGCGAAATTACCCACAAGAGGAGGCTTTCCGCCCTGGGACCTGGAGGTCTAAAGAGGAAAACCTCAGGGTTTGAGGTCAGGGATGTTCACCCTTCCCACTACGGGAGAATCTGTCCCATAGAAACCCCGGAAGGTCAGAACATAGGACTTATAGTATCCCTTACCACATACGCCAGGGTAAACGAGTACGGGTTTATAGAAACCCCATATCGTAAGGTTGAAAATGGAAGGATAATCAATTACTACGAAATAACCTATCCCGGGGATTCGCAATTTAAGGCTGGAGATAGGGTCAAGGAGGACGACCTGATTCCAGTAGTGAATAAACTCAAGGCCAAGGGGAAGCAGCCTCCGAGGTTTAAACCCTATCTTTTCTACCTTACCGTCTGGGAAGAGAGAAAATACAATATAGCCCAGGCCAATGTAAGGACCGACGAGAAGGGATATCTTCTTGACGAGTATGTAAGCGGAAGAAAAGCAGAAGAATTTAAACTGATAAAAAGGGAAGAAGTGAATTTTGTGGACCTGGCGCCTGTTCAGGTGGTTTCCGTGGCCGCTTCACTTATTCCATTTCTTGAACATGACGACGCCAACAGGGCCCTCATGGGTTCAAACATGCAACGCCAGGCAGTTCCCCTGGTGAATCCAGAGCCACCCATAGTGGGCACCGGAATGGAAGCAGTGGTCGCCCGGGACTCCGGAGCCGTAATCACCGCCAAAAGAAGTGGGGTAGTGGAATATGTGGACGCAGAGAGAATAATTATCAGGGTTACGGGAGACGAAGTGGGCAAGCAGGATATAGGAGCTGACCTCTACACCCTTACCAAGTACAAAAGGTCCAACTCCAAGACCACGGTAAACCAGAAACCCGTAGTTAAAAAGGGTCAGTTCGTAAAAGCGGGCCAGGTTATAGCCGATGGGCCAGCCACAAATAAGGGAGAACTGGCCCTGGGAAGGAATGTCCTGGTGGCCTTTATGCCGTGGAGGGGATACAACTACGAGGACGCTATAGTCATAAGCGAAAGACTGGTCAAGGAGGACGCCTACACTTCCATCCATATAGAAGAATTTACAGTGGAGGCCCGGGAAGTGGCTCTGGGAGAGGAGGAATTTACCAGAGAAATTCCCGAGGTCCCCGAATCCAAACTCCGCCATCTGGACGAGAGCGGAATCGTCAGAATAGGCACCAAGGTTAAACCCGGGGACATTCTCGTGGGTAAAATTGCCCCCAAGGAAGAAGTTCAACTTACTCCTGAAGAGAAACTGATAATAGCCATATTCGGGGAAAAGGCCCTGGATAAGAAGGACGAATCCCTCCGCTGCCCCCCTGGGGTTGAGGGCACAGTTATAGATGTGAAGGTGTTTACCAGAAGGGGAAGGGCCAAGGATGCCAGAGCCAAGGCTCTGGAGGAGGAGGAGATAGCCAAACTCCGCAAGCACCTGGAGGAGGAGATAAGGATAATCCAGATGGAGAAGGAGAGGAGGATAAAGGAACTCCTCCGCGGAGAGGTCATCCAGGGAAATCTCCTTGATGCATCTACCGGAAAAGTCCTCCTCAAGAAGGGCACGAAACTGGAAGGTGAGGTTCTCGATAAACTTCCCTATTACTACCTGAAAAAACTCAAACTCAAATCCAATCCTCAGAGGGATGCACTGATACAGGAGATTGAGGAAAAGGCAGAAAGACAGATTATAGGCTTGAAACAGGCTCTGGAAGAGAAGATAAAGAAGATAAGAGCAGGAGAGGACCTCCCGCCAGGTGTTCGCAAGGTGGCCAAGGTTTACATAGCCTCCAAGAGGAAAATTCAGGTGGGCGACAAGATGTCCGGAAGGCACGGAAACAAGGGTGTTGTTTCCATAATACTTCCCGAGGAAGACATGCCCTTCCTTCCCGACGGGACCCCTGTTGATGTGGTTCTCAATCCTCTGGGTGTTCCCTCCCGTATGAATGTGGGTCAAATACTGGAGACCCACTTAGGATGGGCAGCAAAGGCCCTGGGGCTTTATGTCTCCACCCCTGTTTTTAACGGGGCCACCGAGGAGGAGGTTAAGGAAATGCTCCGCAGGGCTGGACTCCCTGAGGACGGGAAGATAAAACTCAGGGACGGAAGAACCGGGGAGGAATTTATGGAAGAAGCCACCGTGGGTTACATGTACATGATGAAACTGGTTCACATGGTGGACGACAAGATACACGCCCGTTCTACCGGTCCTTACGCCCTGGTTACACGTCAGCCCCTGGGTGGAAAGGCAAGATTCGGTGGCCAGCGTCTCGGGGAAATGGAAGTATGGGCCCTGGAGGCCTACGGCGCCGCCTTTGCCCTGCACGAGATGCTCACTGCCAAGTCGGACGATGTCAAGGGCAGGGAGAAACTTTACGAAGGGATAATAAACGGAACCCTCAACTTTACCCCGGGGCTTCCATCATCGGTCAATGTCATAGTAAGGGAACTTCAGGCCCTGGGAATAGATGTAGACCTTCTCTCGCTCAGAAAGCGCAGGAGAAGGAGAAAACTGGACATAAAAATTTAAAGGGAGGAGGTCATGAAAAAAGGCCTTCAACTTCGGGAGATGACCATAATGGACTTTGACGCAGTCCGCGTCAGGCTGGCGTCTCCTGAAGATATATTGAGCTGGTCCTACGGGGAAGTAAAAAAGCCCGAAACCATTAACTATAGAACCCACAAACCCGAAAGGGATGGGCTTTTCTGTGCCAGGATTTTCGGGCCCATCCACGATTATCAGTGCCTTTGTGGAAAATACAAGAAAAAGAAACACAAAGGAACCATATGCGAAAAATGTGGGGTGGAAGTCACGGTCAAGGAAGTAAGAAGGGAAAGGATGGGGCACATTCAACTGGCTGCCCCGGTTGCCCACATCTGGTATTACAAGGGACCTCCCAGCAGAATAGGTCTGGTTCTTGACCTTCCCGGCAAGGAAATTGAAAGGATAGTTGTGTATGACAAGTATGTGGTACTAGATCCCGGGGACCCTAAAAAAACGGGCCTTAAATACAAACAGACCCTGACAGAAGAAGAACTTGAAAGGGTAATTGAGGAAAAAGGCCTGGACGAAAATTCCTTTAAAGTGGGAATGGGGGCTGAGGCCCTTAAAGAACTTCTCTCTCATGTGAATGTTGAGGAGGAAGTGGAGAAACTCCGGGAGGCCATGAAGAAGGAGAAAAACCAGCAGAAACTCAAGAAGATAGCCAAAAGACTCTCCCTCCTTAAAGGGTTCAAGGACAGCGGAGTAAGGCCTGAGTGGATGATAATGGATGTTATCCCGGTCCTTCCCCCAGACCTTCGTCCCTTAGTGAAACTGGACGGCGGAAGGTTCGGCAATGCTGATCTCAATGAACTTTACAAGAGGGTTATAAACAGGAACAACCGTCTCAAGAAAATGATAGACGCCAACTCCCCGGAACTCATCCTGAGGGAGGAAAAAAGACTTCTTCAACAGGCGGTGGATGCCCTGTTTGATAATTCCAAACTTGCCCGCCCCCAGACCAACCAGCACAGGAAGCCCTTTAAATCCCTGAGTGATAACCTCAGGGGGAAACAGGGAAGATTCCGCCAGAACCTTCTGGGTAAGAGGGTGGACTTTTCAGGAAGGTCCGTTATAGTGGTGGGGCCTGAACTGAAACTCCACCAGGCCGGACTTCCCAAGAAAATGGCCCTGGAACTTTTCAAGCCCTTCATTGCCCACAAACTTGAAAAGGATGGACTGGTTACCACCGTTAAAGTTGCCGAGGAGTGGATAGAACAGGAGCGGCCTGAGGTTTGGGATGCCCTGGATGAAGTGGTAAGGGAGCACCCCATTCTTCTCAATAGGGCCCCGACCCTTCACAGATTGGGAATTCAGGCCTTTGAGCCCATACTGGTAGAGGGAAAGGCTATAAAAATTCATCCCCTGGTTTGTCCTGCTTTCAATGCGGACTTTGACGGTGACCAGATGGCAGTTCATGTTCCCATTTCTCTTGAGGCCCAGTCAGAATCCCTTCTTCTAATGCTTTCTTCCCATAACATCCTATCCCCTGCCCACGGAAAACCACTGGCTACCCCGACCCAGGACATGGTGCTGGGCATGGCTTACCTTACCATGGAGAGGCCGGGGGTAAAGGGAAGAGGCCAGGTTTTTCCATCCAAGGAGGATGTCCTCCTTGCTTATTCCATGGGGAAGGTTCACATACATGCCCCCATTTACCTCCGCTATACAGGAGAACTTATTGACCTTACAGCAAATGCGGAAAACGATCAGGATGTTCTCAATGCCAGGCTCCAGAAGGTTAAGAATCAACTTATTTCCACCACGGTGGGAAGGGTTATTCTTAACGATGCCCTCAGCGAGGAATTTCCCTTTGTAAACGGATTTCTCAAGAAAAAGGGAATTTCCAACCTCATATACTATGCATATCTCAGATACGGCCTTGATTTCACCGTGGATATGCTGGACAGACTCAAGGAACTCGGATTCAGGTATGCCACAGTAAGCGGACTTTCTATAGGCATAGATGACATGGTGGTTCCCCCTGAGAAGGAAAAATTGGTGGCCAGGGCTCAAAAGGAAGTCATGAAGGTGGAAGAGGAGTACATGGCAGGAGCCATAACCAAAGGGGAAAGGCTGAACAAGATATCCGAAATATGGCACGAGGTCACTGAGAAGATAAGAAACAAAATGTTTGAAGCCATGGCAGAGCAGACCAAAAAGGGGAAGATAAATCCCCTTTACCTGATGTCAGAGACCGGTGCCCGTGGCAGCAAGGACCAGATAAGTCAGTTGGCAGGAATAAGGGGCCTTATGGCAAAGCCCTCAGGGGAAATCATAGAAACCCCAATTACCAGTAACTTCAGAGAAGGACTTTCCGTGGCTCAGTACTTCATTTCCACCCACGGAGCCAGGAAGGGTCTTGCTGACACAGCCCTTAAAACCTCCAAGTCCGGATATCTGACCAGGAGAATCGTGGATGTGGCCCAGGATGTGACCATCTCCATGGAGGATTGCGGAGCCATAGAAGGGCTGGAACTTACGGACATAGAGGAAAACGGGAAAATTATAGAACCCCTTGAGGACAGGATAGTGGGGAGAATAGCCGCTGGGGAAGTTAAGGATCCGGAAACCGGAGAGGTTATTGTCGCAGATGGAGAACTCATAACCGAAAAGAAGGCGAGAAAAATAGTGGACAGCGGAATAGAAAGGGTAAGGGTGAGAGCCGTTCTTACCTGCCAGGCCCCCCACGGCGTATGTCAGAAGTGCTACGGAGGAAACCTTGCTACAGGGCAGATGGTGGAGATGGGAGAGGCTGTCGGAATAATAGCGGCCCAATCCATCGGGGAACCTGGAACCCAGCTTACCATGAGAACCTTCCACACGGGGGGGATTGCGAAGAGGGGCGAAGGACAGAATATTCATGTGGCCAAGATAGATGGGATTGTAAAATTCCAGGACCTCAAAACCATAGTGGATCCCCAGGGCAACCTCATAGCGGTGACAAGGATGGGGAAGATAATTCTCCTGGACCACAAGGGAAGGGAGAGGGTCCATTACAGCGTGGTTTACGGCTCAAGGCTTTTCGTGAAAGAAGGGGATAAGGTGCAGAAGGGGCAGCCCTTAGCCGAATGGGACCCCTTCACCACCTCCATAATAGCCGAGGTTGAGGGTTATGTTAAATTCGTGGACCTTAAAGAGGGAGAGACCCTTATAGAAGAGAGGGATGAGGTGACAGGAAAGGTCCAGAAGGTTATTGTTCTTCCTCTGGATGAGGCTAAAAGAAGGGTTCTGGAGCCCCAGATTCAGATAGTGGACGAAAAGGGGAATGTCCTTAAAACCTACTTCCTCCCGGTGGATGCCCACCTTATGGTAAAGGAAGGTCAGAAAGTTTATCCCGGAACCATCCTGGTAAAGAAACTCAAGGACATAGCCACCACCAAGGATATAACGGAGGGTCTTCCCAGGGCAGAGGAACTCTTTGAGGCCCGCCATCCCAAGAATCCGGCTATAATTTCCGAAATTGATGGAATAGTCATACTTGAAGAAAAGAAAGTCAAGGGAATGCAGAGAACCATAAAGGTGAAATCAGAAGTTACCGGTGAGGAAAGGGTTTACAAGGTGCCCAAGGGAGCCCATGTGATTGTGAGAAACGGCGAAAGGATAAGGGCCGGTTCCCCCCTGATTGAAGGGCACATAGACCCCAGGGACATTCTCAATGTTCTTGGTCCCAGGGAACTTGCCCAGTACCTGCTGAAGGAGATCCAGAAGGTTTACAGGCCCCAGGGAGTTAGAATTCACGACAAGCACATAGAGGTAATCATAAGGCAGATGCTCAGGTGGGTTGTAATAGAGGATGTGGGGGATACGGACTTCATAGTGGGCGAGGTGGTGGACAAGTTTGAGTTCCAGAAGGTCAATGAGAAGATGATTGCCGAGGGTAAAAAGCCCGCCAGAGGAAAGCCTCACCTTCTTGGAATTTCCAGGGCGGCCCTTAACTCCCCGAGTTTCATCTCCGCCGCCTCCTTCCAGGAAACCTCCAAGGTTCTTGCAGACGCAGCTATAAGGGGCAAGGTGGACTATCTCAGGGGAATAAAGGAAAATGTAATTCTCGGGAGAATCGTCCCTGCAGGAACCGGGTTCCAGTTCTACAAGGCCATGGAGGAGGAAGAAAAGGAGGAGGCCAAGGAAGAGGTAAAGACTTTTTGAGAAAGCTTCTATTAATCCTTCTGGCAGGAGCGCTCCTCTTTCTTCCTTTCTGCGGTAAGACCAAATCGGAAAAAATCAGGGTTATAATCCTGGGTTTTGATGGGGCTGACTGGGATTTCATTGAACCCCTGATGGCCCGGGGTTACCTTCCCAATTTTAAGCGTCTTCGCCAGCAGGGGGCATGGGCGAGACTCCGTTCCATGAAGCCCACCCTCTCAGCGGTTATCTGGACCACTATTGCCACGGGCAAGACCATGGAGAAGCACGGGATAATTGATTGGGTATATGTAAAAAAGCACGGAATAAAGATTCCCTACACTGCCACCGAGAGGAGGGAACCCGCCATCTGGGAAATATTGAACGAATACGGAAAAACCTCAGCAGTGATAAACTGGTTCGTCACTTTTCCTCCGGACCACATTAAGGGCATAGTGGTCTCAAATGCCATGAGGGATTATGTTCTTTCCCAAAGGAAAAACGTTCTCCCAAGGGATGCCGTTTATCCTCCCAGATATTATCCTCTGATAAAAAAATGCATGGTGAGGAATTACGAGGAGGCCCTTTCTGAAATAGGAATTCCTGATTACAGGAATCTGGCAAAAGAAATGGGGGCCGACCCCTCCAGACTTCCCATCCTTAACAGTTTCAGGGTTTTCGTGCTCATGGAGAAGTTCACGGAGAATGTGGGGGAAATGGTGTGGGAAAGGGGGGATTACGACCTTTTCGCCCTTTACTTCCGCTGGCCCGATGTCATAACCCATTTTACGGGAATGTTCATAAAGGATAAGGAACTGGTGAAAAAGGCCCTCACCCAGATAAGGAAAGAGCACAAACT
Source organism: Candidatus Aminicenantota bacterium (assembly GCA_027025175.1). GTDB lineage: Bacteria > Acidobacteriota > Aminicenantia > S016-38 > S016-38 > JALSNJ01. Next base: position 12,589 of record JALVRF010000007.1, read on the forward strand.
TGACCCTGAAATCAGGAAGAAACTGGACCAGGAGGATGCTAGGGTTCTCCTTCCTGTATATCGCTGGCTGGATGGAATCCTGGGGAGATACATGAAAAGAGCGGAAGAGAAGGGGGCTTATCTCATAGTGCTTTCTGACCACGGTTTTGACCTTGGACCCAACGGGTACAATCACGAACTCCCGGACTGGATGGCTCCTCCCTTAGGGATTCTCGGGATAATGGGACCTGGAGTGAAAAAAGGCTATGAAATTAAAGATGCCTCGGTTTACGATATCGCCCCCACAGTTCTTTACCTTTACAATCTCCCCATGGGCAGGGACATGGACGGGAAACCCCTTCTGGATGCGTTTAAATTTTCAAGAAAACTCCGTTACCGCAAATATTACAGGAGAAAATTCGTAAAGAAGCACGTTAAGGAACTGGATGAAAAAACCATTAAAGAACTCCATTCCTTAGGATATATCTGAATGTTATAATTACCGCAGGAGGGAAAATGGAGCTTTACGAGGCTGAAAGAAAATTGCAGGAGTTGAAGGAGAAATTCCATAAACTCAGGAGGTATCTTTGACCCGGAAAACCTCCGGGAAAAGATTCAGGACATAGACCTTCAACTTTCCTCCCCCCAGTTGTGGAGTGAAAACCCGACCAGGGCCAGGGAACTGGGAAGGCAGAAGAAACTCCTTGAGGACAAACTCCGCTCATACGAAAAGATGAAGGAAGCCCTGGAAGATGCAGAACTCCACATTGAACTATACGAGGAAACCGAGCCCTCCGAGGTGGAAGCGGCTCTGAAAAATCTGGAGAAAATCATTGAGGAAGAGGAGGTTAAAAACCTCTTTAACACCGAGGACGAGGAGAGAAACGCTCTTTTAACCATTCATCCCGGAGCAGGTGGAACAGAAAGCCAGGACTGGGCCCAGATGCTTTTGAGAATGTACCTTCGCTGGGCCGAATCTCATGGATTTAAAGCAGAAATCCTTGAGTTGCAGGAGGGTGAGGAGGCCGGAATTAAAAGAGCAACGGTCAGAATTGAAGGTCCCTATGCCTACGGGCTACTTCAGGGGGAAAGCGGAGTTCACCGCCTCATAAGAATTTCTCCCTTTGATGCTAACAGGAGAAGACACACCTCCTTTGCTTCGGTCTTCGTGTATCCTGAGATTGATGAGGATGTGGAGGTGGACATTGACCCTAAGGACCTGAAAATAGAAACCTTTAGGGCTTCAGGACACGGGGGTCAGCATGTCAATAAAACAGAATCCGCAGTGAGGATTACCCACATCCCTACGGGAATCGTAGTTTCCATCCAGAATGAAAGGTCCCAGCACAAGAACAAGGCCCTTGCCATGAAAATTCTCCGCTCCCGACTTTACGAACTGGAAAAGGAGAAAAAAAGGGAGAAGGTGGAGCGGTTGGAAAAGAACAAGAAGGAAATAGCGTGGGGAAACCAGATAAGAACCTATGTCCTTTATCCCTATAAGGCGGTAAGGGATCACCGCACCGGTCTGGAAATTCCCCAGGCGGAACTGGTTCTGGACGGGGAGATAGACCCCTTCCTTCGGGAATACTTATTTCACGCCAAAACCGGAGAATAATTCAGGGAGGTGCTAATGGGATGGATTATAGCAGAGGTAACCGTGGTTCCCTTGGGAACCTGCGGGCCAGGTCTGAGCAAGTATGTGGCAGAGGTGGAAAAGGTTCTCAGGTCCTATGGGCTTAAAACCACCCTGACTCCCATGTCCACCATTATAGAAGGGGAGTGGGATAGGGTTTTTGAGGCCATAAAGGCCATGCACGAAAGGCCCTTTGAGATGGGCGCACTGAGGGTTTCCACAAGGATTACGGTGGATGAGCGAAGGGACAAGAGGCTCCATATGGAAGAGAAAGTAAAGTCAGTGGAGGAGAAAATATGAGATTGAGAAATGCAAGGCTGGTATGCCTTATGATAATAGCAGGGGAGATTCTTGAGGGGGCCATTATCTATCTGATCCATAAATTCCACTTAGTAAATTTAAACCCGAATCTTTCCTATTTAAAGCCTATTTATTATGCTGGAGCCGGGATGGTGCTCCTGCTTTTCGTGGTCAAGAAAATCCTTTTAAATCCTTCCCGTTTCCTTTCTAAGAGAGAAGACGAAGTGCTGTCCCTCATTTCCTCCTATTTCGTTGTATTGACCGCCCTCGCCAGCAGTGTATCCGCCCTGGGTGTTATCCTGTATTTTCTCACAGCCTCTTTGAAGTTTTCCCTGCTCATGGTTCTTATAGGTATAATCGCCAGTTTAATGGTTTATCCTTTTCCCATAGCCGTGGAGGGAATAATTTACGAATGGAAGAGGAGGAAAGAGATGGGCTCACCCTCCTCCCATAGTGATTAAAAGTCCAGTTTGAAGGATACGAAGGCCAGTTTGTCGTCCTTAAAGGAGCCGAATTTGGTCTCCCTATCTCCGGAAACCAGAAACATCCCGGCCTGGAGAGTAAGGGCATCCTTAATCCTGAATTCCAGGCCTGGTATAATGGCATAGGAGGTTTTGTCCCCGAATTCCACAAGGGTTCCCAGGGAAAAATTCACCGTCTCAGAGGCTATTTTGTATTCAGCCCTGGCAAGGAGATAATTTTCCAGTTCCCCGAAAAATTCACCTTTCCTGAAACCGAGGAATTTTTCCGCATCCTCTGAATAATCCCTTTCGTCAAAGAAACCGTGTAGAAACTGAGCGTTGATATACAGGCCGTTTCCTATTCCGAGGGTGTAGTCAAACCCCAGAACATATTTGATGTATCCCTTTTCAAAAAGGTCAAAGGCAAATATCGGACCCATCCCCAGGCTGAAGTTTCCCTGTATATTTTCAGGAATGTAATAGGCTATTTCGCCCCAGAATCCCACAGAGGCAACCTCCCCTGAAAAACTCAATCCCAGCACATCGAGGTTGGGATAGGTAAAACGCATTTCCGTGTAATAAATGGGCACATCTTCCATGGGCATCGGGTTTATTCCCGGATTAGTTATGGTTGTTCCAATCTGATAAAGGACAGGAAGATGGAAGTTCCCGTGATACCAGGAAAGGGCAAGATCGGTGTTGAGAAGCACTGTTGAAAAGTGAAGTCCGAAGTTGGTGTTTTTTAGGAGTTTTTCCTCGTGCTCGGGGACGAGGACATACGGAAAATGGGTGGTTCCCGTAAGCATGTTTCCGAAACCGTAGGGTAGCGGGGAATACTGGCGGGAAAGGAGCCAGACAACCTGAATTTTGCTCTGGGCCCCTGCGTAATATTCAAAATTGAGCCCAGTCTGCGGCCTCCTCTCTGCAAAATAATCCGGGTCAAAGGTCAGGAAATTGGCAAAATCTATGGGATTAAGGTTGTCCACCACATTGACCTTATCCGCAGTGCCCCAGGAAATTCTCTGCTTTCCCACGGTAAAATCCAGGTCAGAAATGAGGAAATCCCTTATTTTTATGTATCCCTCATAGAGATTCATCTCATAGGGCTCGGCCATCTCAGGGGAGCCCAAGGGACCTGATTCGGGAAACTGCTGTGCATAGGAGTAGGAGCCAAATATCGCATCCGGGCTTGAAAAGGCATCAAGCCTGGCCGAGAAACTCACTTTGTCAGACAGTTCTCCATCCACTTTTAACCGAAATTCTATTCTTTTGGTGGCGAATTCCCATGCCTCATGGGTGAAGAATTCCCCGTGCTGGTTTTCCGTGGTGAATAGTGATGAAAAGAATTTTACTCTTCCGGAAATCTCCGTTCCCCCCATAAGGGGAAGCACTGCAATAAAGGCTAAAATTGCCAGAGTTCTTCTCATTCTTTACCTCCTCTTTAAAAATCTTTTGGTGAAAATCCTCCTTCCCAATCCTGAATCCACCTCAATATTTTTCATCTCAAGGACAGTATAACTCCCTTTCTTCACCGAGGTCATCTTAATCTTGACCGGAATCCAGTATTTTCCGATTTTCTTTACGGTTTGTTCCGAAATTTTTACCAGTTGTCCAGAATTGTCGTAAAGTTCCATTTTTACCGGGAGCATGCTCTTTTTGCTGACCCACATTTTTATCTTGGAATAGGGTTTTTTGGCTCCTGGCTTTCTTCTTAATTCCAGAATATATTCCTGTTCAGTTTCCTGAATTAACTTCGCATCGTAAAATTTTGAAAATCCGGAGGTTCCCATGTCTTCGTAAGAAAAATCGGACCCCATAAAAGGCTCCTTCTTATTGTGGGAGGCAATCCTTCTTATCCTGTGAAATTCGGGAAGGTAAAGGTACATCTGCCCCTCTGAAAGGACCAGGAAGCCTATCCCCTTTACATCGGCGGGTTTTCTGAATTTCATTAGCCTCCAGTCTTCCTTATCCATGTTGTTCTTCTCCCAGGTTTCAATCTCCCGGACCTTTTTGTTTCCATGGCGGTCCACAATGGTCATAACCATGGTGGCATGGATATCCTTAGGTGCAAGGTTTCCTATTAACCGTTCTTCCACTGCCCTTAGAATTGAAGGCCCATCCGCTGCCAGAGAAAACCCCAGCATAATTGCGAAACTTAAAACTGCAAGCGTTCTATTTCTCATTTTTCACCTCCTTTTTCCTTTAAAATTAGGAGCAGGGCCGGAAGAAAACTCAGGGCTCCTAAGGCCGCAAGGAACATAGAACCCATCATGGTCCCCCCGAATTGGTGAAGGGGTTTTAAGCGGGAAAAAAGCAGAACTGCGAACCCCAGAATAACCGCTATGGAATTGGAAAGGATGGCCCGGCCCTTTTCTATATATGTTTTCTGGATAGCCCTTTTTATGTCCTGTCCCCCTTCCAGTTCCTGGTAAAAACCGTGAATGAAATGAATGGCATAATCTATTCCAACTCCTATGGATACCCCGGCTATCATCATGGTGGCGTATGTAAGAGGAATTCCTGAAAGGCCCAGAAAGCCGTATATAACCCCGAGGGTGAATATTATGGGCGTTGTGGATATAGCGCCTACAGCTAAGGATTTCCTCAGGGCCACCATGAGAATGAAGGTGAGGATAAGGGCTATGCCTAAGGATTGAAGCTGTGAAATGTACAGGAAGTGGTCCAATCTCGTCATGGCAGCGGGAAAACCGCTCTGGTAAATCTTCAGGTTTATCCTTTCGCCAGGGAAGGGTAAACTTCCCTCTGGCAGAACAACGATGTCATCGGCAATTTCCCAGAGAAGTCCCCTGGCTTTTTTCTGGAAGTATTTGTTTCCGTTTTCTATGTCCAGTTTAAGCCATGCTCTTTTTACGAAAACATTGTTCTGGCATTCCCTTAGTTTGTAAGAGAAGGCTGATGCTACATCTTCACCGGTCCCGGCATCCCACTGCGACGAGGGGATTTCCTCTTTAAGGGTTTTAATCAGTTCTTCTTTGCCCGGAATCCCCCGCTTAATCAGAGCGAGAATTTTCCTCACCAGCCTTTTTCCTCTTGGAAAGGGGATTTCAAATTCAAAGTCCGGTGAAAGCACCTGGACTTTAAGTTCTCTACTGAAGCATCCCACAACTTCGGGATCAGAAACCCGGGGCATAAGATGGTGAATGCCAGCCAGACCTCCCATTTTTATTTTTACTCCGTATTTTTCCCCGAGCCAGCCCATTTCCTTCTCTATCCATTCCTCCTCTACCCTTCTTGCTTTTTCCCTCTGACCAGGGGGCAAATTCTTCAGGTCGTAGAGTTCAAATTTCCCTGTTTTTTCAAGGAAATTCCTGAGTTTAAGGTAGGTTCTTCTCATGAGACTGGTGCTCGCCTCAGGAAGTTTCGCAAAGACCAGGGCTTCTCTTGCGTTCGGGGTCATTATCTGGGAAATTTCCTTTCTTCCTTCCATAAAAAACCAGAGGTTGGCAATCTCCCCGGAGGTGGAGGGGATGTGATATCTACCGTTAAGTTGATAGTTTAATTCCTCAATTAAATCGGCTACGGAAAAGGGAAGGGAAGTTTCTTTAAGGGAGTAAAGATAATCTTCGGCCATTCTCATGGCTTTTAGGACCCCGGGAGATTTTATCCCCTCTGCCTTGAAATAAAGGGTAACCGGGTATGCACCGCCGAAGTGCTCCTTAATAATCCGTAAAGACTTTCTTGGTATACTGTCCGGGGGGTAATATTCCGTAAAATTAACTTCCCTTTGTATTCCTGGAATCCACAGGGAAAAGAAAGCAAAAATCACCAGGAACACTCCGGCCACCATCCACCGGGAGGAAAACACAGCCCTGGAGAGGGGCCTCAAGAGGGAGGAGTAACTGTATTTTTTCTGTTGTGATTGGGGGCGTTGGGGGAAGAGAACCATAAGCGCCGGGATTGCTGTAAGGGAAATGACCATGGCATAGAGAATTCCCAGGGCAGAAAAAACTCCCAGGTTTACTATTAAACTTAACTTCGCCGTTGCGAAGGAAAGGAAACCCGCGATGGTGGTGAGGCCTGCCATGAGAACCGGAACCAGAATCTTTCGGGTGGCTTCGGCGACATTTTCCTCGTGAAGAATTTTATTCAGGACATGGATACCATAGGCTGAGCCTAAGGCGATCAGCAGAACAGGGAGGATTGGGGTTAGCATGTCCATGGGTTTCCTCAGAAGACTCATGGTTCCAAAGGTCCAGATGGTCGCAAGAATAACCACAAGCAGAGGATAAACCACCCCCTGCCAGGATTTAAAGGAAAAGAACAACACGAGGAGGATGAGAAGAATTACTAAGGGGGTCAGGAATTTAAGGTCATCGGTGGAAAACCGGTTGGCATAATAGGCATCCGAAGGGTCGCCAGAATAATAAACCTCCGCCACATCCCCCAGATATTTCTCCACGGTGGGTTTAATTACCTGCTGGAAGGATTTAATGGGGTCGGACTTCTTATCTGATCTCAAGTATACGGCCATGGCAAGCCAGCGTCCGTCGGAGGAAATTACATTGTTTACGAAGTTCTCCTTGGAAAGGATGTAATTTTTCAAGGAGACTATATCAGAGGGCCGGGAAGGGACCTCATCCAGAAGATCCCTTATCTCAATGCCCCCTTCAATCCTTTTAATATCAGGCCAGTTGCTTATGGAGGTTACCAGAAAAATCTCCGGTTTCTCGGATAGAACTTCCGTCAAGGCCTTGACCCTTTTAAGAATTTGAGGACTGAAGGTCCCCCCTTTTTTAGCCTTTATCGCAACCATAACCAGTTCGTTGGTTCCGAATTTCTCCCCGGTTTCAAGAAAAATTCTAAGGACCGGATCCTCCCTGGGAAACCAGGATGTGAACCTGTTTTCAAACCTGAGATTCCTGAATTGCAGAAGGAAGAAAACGGTTATAAAACTCACTACCACCAGAATAACCGCAGGGTTTTCGGTCACCAATTTGGCCCATTTTCTCATGCCTGCGCCTCCCTTTTTATGGAATACATGTACTGATTGAAGAATTTGAGCATGATGGTTTTAAGGTCCTCTTCCCTTTCGTATATGAAATTCCAGAGGGTGAAAGAAGTGTCAATAAGACCAAGATAGCCGAAGGTTGCTATTTCTATATCCAGGTCCCTGCGGAATTCCCCTGTCCTTTCCCCTTCCCGAATTATGAGTTCTATCTTCTTGGCCAGGGAGAGGGTAAAGTCCCTGAACCTTCTAAAAAGGTCAGGTCTTTCCGTATAAAGTTCATCGGAAAAAATAATGCGATAAATACCGGGAAATTCCTGAAGAAAATCTCCTATGAACAGGAGAAGTTGGCGGAGTTTTTTCCCAGGTTTACCATTAATTTCCCTGAAGGCCCTGGAAAGGAGGGTGTCCGCCAGGTCAAGAATGGTAAGAAATATCTCCACTTTGCTGCTGATATGCCTGTAAAGGGAACCCTCCACAACCCCCACTTCCTCTGCAATTCTTTTGGTGGTTATACCCCTTACCCCGAACCTGTCGGCAAGCCTTAATACTGCCCCCACGATCTCCGCCTTCCTTTTTCCCAGTTCTTCGGCAAACTTCATCTTCGCTCTCCTTGCGAGTGAATGCCCACTTACATTTTATCACAAAATTCCCTCCCGTCAAGGGAGGTTGATGTTGTAGTTAATTTTTAGGAAAAAATTTTTAGGGGGTTGACATACGGTTTTTTTGTGGTATAAATATATATGCTCTCTTGAAAATTTGATGAAAATCCGATTTGGGTATTGACAAATAGACCTTTTTGTCCTAAAATTTAAAATTGCCATCCAGGTTGGATGGTAGCTCTCACGGAAAACCCTTGAAACCAGGGCAGAGCCACTGCCTTGTGACCGAATCTGAGCAACTGCTATAGATTCTGAACAGGAGAGTTTGATCCTGGCTCAGAGCGAACGCTGGCGGCGTGCCTAAGCCATGCAAGTCGAACGCGGTCCAGCCCTGCTTGCAGGGCTGGATGCGGCGTGGCGAACGGGTGAGTAACGCGTGGGTAACCCACCCTCGGGTGGGGGATAACTCGGGGAAACCCGGGCTAATCCCGCATAATATCCCGTCACACAGGTGGCGGGATCAA
>JALVRF010000008.1 GCA_027025175.1 Candidatus Aminicenantota bacterium
CCTCCGTAGAAGATTACAGAACTGTAAAGGCCCATGAGTTTCTCGTAAATCCTTTCTCCAGCCATCATTCCCTCGTGGCTGGTAATCTCGCCGTGAAGTTCCCAGAGCTCCCTAGAGAGCCTTTCCAGCCTCCTCCTCAGCTTGCCCTTGGTTTTCTTGGAAAGTTTCTCCGTCCTTTCCTTTAAGTTTTTCACCCTGTCAGCAAAGGAGGAAAGGTCGTTGAGCATGGAATAGAGTTTCTTAAGAAGCGCTTTTCTCGCCTTTCTCTCCTCTAAGGGATGCCTGGCAATGGGGTCAGGAAGGACCTGAATTTTTCCCTCAAACACCTTATTTCCTTTTACCAGCCTCACAGTATAAGTTCCCTCGTCAATCATGGGACCGAAGGGTGCGAAGATCATGAGCCCTGCTCCCTTGGGAGCCCTGGGCGGCTTTTCCCTCATGTTCCAGTAAATTCTGTTAAGCCCTTTGCTCTTGGTGGCAGGAAGGGTTTTTACGACATTTCCCTCGCTATCAAGGATTTCTATTTTAAGACTCCCGAAAATTTGCCTCCTCTTCAGGTAATAACTCACATAAAGGCCGTCGGTGAAGTTCTCCCCGTAAAACTGGGCATCTCCTGGAAAATCCTGCTCCCAGGCTGTTATTCTCTGAATGGCTGGCCTTGAAGGAAGAACTGCCGCTTCCTTCTCCATGAGTTCAGGGGTAAGGGCCCTCAGGGGAGTTATATCGTCAATTATCATTATTCCCCTTCCGTGGGTGGCCAAGATAAGGTCCCTTTCCCTGGGGTGTATGGCTATATCCCTTACCGCCACCCTGGGCATCTCCCTTACCCTGCTCCAGTTCTTTCCCCCATCAATGGAGACGAAAAGCCCGAATTCGGTGCCCAGGAACAGGAGATTGGGATTTTCCAGGTCCTCTCTTATTACATGGCAGTATCCCTCAACCTGCTGGGGGGAGAGTTTTTCCCAGGTCTTTCCGAAATCCGTGGTTTTGTAAATATAGGGTTTCATGTCCCCGGTTCTGTGCCCGTCAAAGGTTGCGTAGGCCACCCCCGGGTTAAAATGGCTTGCCTCCACCGAGGAAACCCAGGTGTTGGGGGGAAGGTCAGGGATGTTCTTTACCAGATTAACCCAGTGTTTTCCCCCGTCCCTGGTGAACTGAAGGTTTCCGTCGTCGGTTCCCACCCAGATTATGTTGGGATCCAGGGGGCTTTCGGATATGGCTACTATGGTGCAGTGATTCTCAGCTCCGGTTACATCCCTGGTTATTCCTCCCGATTCCTCCTGGCGAAGTTTCCTGGGGTCATTTGTGGTAAGGTCAGGGGAAATTTTTTCCCAGGTGTCCCCCCGGTCCCTGGAGCGGAATAGGAACTGAGCCCCTATATATATGGTATCAGGGTCATGATGGGAAAGGGCAACCGCTGCGTTCCAGTTAAAACGGTATTTTGGCTCAGAGGGGTCTGAGGGCATGGGTTTTATGTCCTTGGCCTCCTTGGTCCTGCGGTTATACCTTACCAGATTACCTTCCTGCCAGGAGTAGTAAATTATGTCCGGGTCCCTGGGATGAGGGAAAACATAGAACCCGTCGCCTATGCCCACATTGACCCAATCCCTGTTGGTGATAGCCCCGCCGTATTTTCTGGAGGGTCCGTACCATGCACCGTTGTCCTGGAGGCCTCCGTAAACGTTGTAGGGATGGGCCATGTCATACCATACATGATAGAACTGGGAAACCGGTAGGTTGTTTGCGAAACGGAAGGTCCCTCCACCGTTGTAGGAAATGTAAACGCCCCCATCTGAGCCGATTATTATCCTCTGGGGATCCTTTGGATCTATCCATATGGGATGAATGTCCGAATGAACTGAGCCGTAGACGAAATCAAAGGAGCTTCCCCCATCGCTGCTTTTGGAAAGAACCAGGCCTGCCACATAGAGAGTTCTGTGGTCCTTGGGGGAGACCACGAGATTGGAGAAGTAAAAGGGTCTCATTTTGACGAAAATGGAATCGTTAACCTTTTCCCAGTGCTCCCCCATATCATCGCTTCTGTAAAGCCCTCCGTTTTTCTTCGCTTCCACCGTGGCATAAAGGGTCTGGGGCCTTGACGGGGCTAAGGCGATGGCTATTCTCCCGTAGGGAGGTTTTGGAAAGCCATTGTGGATTTTCTTCCAGGTTTTTCCCCCATCCTTGGTTCTGTAAAGACCGCTTCCCGGACCTCCGGAGGTAAAGAACCAGGGGAGCCTGCGGAACTCCCACATGGAGGCATAGATTATATCCGGTTCCTGGGGGTCCATTTCCATGTCAGCACATCCTGTTTTTTCGTTTACATACAGAATCTTCTTCCAGGTCTTTCCTCCGTCGGTGGTTTTGTAAACCCCCCTCTCCTTGCTGTCGTTCCAAAGATGGCCTAAGACGCAGACATAAACGGTTTCGGGATCCTTGGGATGAACGATTATCCTGGCAATCCTTTCGCTGTCCTTAAAGCCCATAAATTCCCAGGTATTCCCTCCGTCGCGACTTCTGTATAGGCCAGTCCCAACAGAAACGCTGTTTCTGGTGTTGCACTCTCCGGTGCCCACCCAGACGGTTTCTGGGTGCGAAGGGTCAAGGGCTATGGAACCTATAGACTGGGAATATTGGTTGAAAACGGGCCTGAAGGTTATTCCCCCGTCTATGCTTTTCCATACCCCTCCACCGGCTGTTCCCACATATAGGGTTTTGGGCGCCGAGGAGGGGGAAACGATAGCCGTAATCCTTCCTCCCATTACCGCAGGGCCAATACTCCTGGGTCTGAGACCCGTCATAATCAGTTTTCCCCCTGCGGAAAGGAGAAGGGCTAAGAGAAAGACACCCAGGGTTTTCCTCATTCTTCCCCCCTATTTCTTCATCTTAAATACCGAATCGTCTATGGGCTTGTTTATTACGATTTTGCTTATGCTTGCCTGGCTTACCACTTTACCGTTGCTCCGGCTTTCAATGTAAAAGGGAAATAGTAGGCCATCAACCTTCTTATACTCCCCGAAATAAGTGGAACCGTGGACTTCTCTTCCCTGCATTTTGCCGAAGAATTCTGCCTTTATTTCCAGTCCGCTGTCTTTGTCCAGGTAATAGATTAAAACATCACCGTTGGGCTTGGTTATCTTTATTTTATAAACGGGTGTTCCTTCAACCTCCCCCTCACCAAGGTATTCCAGTTTATAGCCCAATTCTTTGTAGAAAACCAAGGGATCCCGGAACTGGTTCTGCTCCTTGAACTGTTTTGCCTGGGTGGGTGGCATGACCTGGGGTTCAGGGCTTATCATGGGCATTATCCACCAGGCGGTTTCACCGTCGTAGGCCTGAACCATAGTCTGTCCCTGGAACATGGTTTCCATTTTAATTTTCTTGGGGAATTTTACCCACACTTTAAAGGGCATCTCCATCCCCTGAGCAGTTATTTTCCCTTCTGCATAAAGGGTTTTAAGGCTTTTCAACTTTTCCAGGCCTCCCTTGGCCTGATAGTTTTTCTTGAGAACATCCTGAAGTCCTATGGCCGAAAGAAGGGATATTCCCAGAATAAAGGCTGCGATTTTTCTCATGTTATCCTCCTTCCTTTTTATATATTTTTATACGAATTTTTTCCCCCTCTGTTTTAAATTATAATTAACCGGTGAAAGGGAAAATAGAAAAAATTTATAAAATTCTTAAGGCAAACTTTTCCCTTCCTGAACCCAGAAAATTACCTCCAGTGGAGGAACTGGTTCTCACCATCCTTTCCCAGAACACCTCTGACAGGAACAGGGATCTGGCCTGGGAAAGGCTGAAGGAAAAATTTTATTCCATGGAAAAACTGGCAGAGGCTCCTCTGGAGGAAATAGAAAAGGCTATAAAACCCGCAGGTCTCCATCGCCAGAAAGCCAGGAGAATAAAGGAAGTGCTTAATATCCTCACGGAGAGATTCGGGGGGTTGAAGATTCCCTTAAAGGGGGAGGAACTTTATGAATTTCTCCTTTCCCTCAAAGGCGTGGGGCCCAAGACCGCTGCGGTGGTCAGCCTTTTTTCCTTCGGAGAAGCCTATTTTCCTGTGGATACTCATATTTTCAGGGTCTCCAACAGGATTCCTCTGGTCAGGGGAAAAACCAGAAAGGAGGTCCAGGATAAACTTAATTCCATGATCCCGGACTCCCTGAAAAAGGAGTTGCATCTTCTTCTGATTGAACTTGGAAGGTCTTTTTGTCGCCCTAAGCCCAATTGCTCCGCCTGCCCCATCAGGGAGTACTGTGATTTTGCGAAGGATTCTCCCTCCATAGGAGAGAAAGGGAAGAAAGGATAATATCGTTTTTCTCAAGGCCTATGGGAAGGGGGTTAATGTCTGTGGCCATGGATTCGTATTTTTCCCGGATATTTTCCTCCTGATCTTCCATTTGAGACCTTAACTCCTCCATCTCTTCCTTTATTTCCTCTATTTTCTCCCGGGCATCTTCCATGCGGTGTTTAGTTTCTGCGGTCATCCTCCTCCTTCTGGCGGTTCTGGTGAGCACTGTGGTGGGTTTCCTTCCCAGGGCTAAGCCCAGAAGTATTTCCCCCACTGATAAGGCTTCCTCAGCAGCCCTCCCCTTATATCTTGCCTCCAGGGTGTCCAACTGGTTCCTGGCCCTGCGGAGTTTCCTCTCCAGGGTTTCAAGTTTTCTCATGTATTTCCCCTTCATCCTCTCAATTTCCCTCCTGGCCCTTCCCCGGGCTGCCTCCTGGCATCGCAGCAGGAAATCCTCCTTAGATTCTTCGGGGGAGGAGATTAACTTGAGAGATGGATTTCGGAAAAGGGTTATTTTTTCCCGGGAAAGGAGAAATTCCTTCATTTTTTTCTTTATTCCATTGAGGAGTTTGAGGCTAATCTGAGTGGGGAAGGGAGTGAACCTGGCCCCTGATGGAGGTTGGGGTGAAGTCTCCTCCCTGGCCTCATCAACGGTCTTTCCCTGGAAATCAGATATGAGGTGGAGCTTTTTCCGGTGGTAAAATCCCAGTTTTGGTTCGTCAAAAAGGACTTCAGCCTCGGCCATAAACCAGGGATAATAAACAGGATTTTCCGAGTCGGTTAATTCGTAAAAGGCTTCCATTCCTGCTGGAGGGGCTGGGGGGTAGGAAAGAAGTTGGCTTTCCTGAACTTTAACCCTGGGTGGCGCTTTTTCCGCCTGTTTGGGTTTTCCTCCGATTTTCTTTATCTGAGCCCTGGTCAGAGGTCCCTTCAGGTAAGACATGGCCCACCGGGTTTTAAAGACCAGGGGTTTCCCCTCCCGGGCATCGTGGAGAAGAAAAACTCTGGAGCGGAGTCCGGTGACAATATCCCTGAGAATTTTGCTGTCAATTTCCACTCCCTGGGAGGTTGTGGCTCCTTCAAGTCCCTCCAGCACCCTTTCCCTATCCCCCTCTGCCTGCAGTCTTCCTATGAACCATGTTCCCATATTGGTAAGTCCCTTGTAATCTATGTCCTTGGGATTCTGGGTTACAAGAACAACCCCCAGTCCAAAGGCCCTTGCCTGTTTGAGAAGGAGCATCAGGGGATTTTTGGATGGAGGATTATAGGGGTAGGGGGGGAAATATCCGTAAATCTCATCCATGTAAAGCAGGTATTTCAACTGGCTGGAGCCCGGAAGAGTCCTTACAAAGGCGAGCACCTCGTTGAAAAGAAGGCTTACGAAGAACATTCTCTCCCTTTCGGAAAGGTGGGCTATATAAAAAATGTTTATCGGGGTTTTCCCGTCCTTTTCATAAAGAACAGATGCCTGAAGGGGGATTCCTTCCCTCCAGAGCCGGAAGTTGGGCGAGGCCACGAGATTGTTGAGGGAAAGGGCTAAGGAAAGCCTCTTTTCTGGAGGAAATATGGTGTCAATTTCAAAAACCCCTAATTTTTTTATGGGGGGTTGCTGGACAGCTAATATAAGATTTTCCAGGGAGATTCCCTTTCCCTTTCTCCAAAAGTGTTCAATTATACTGGAGATGAGAATGTGGGCGGGGTTTTTGACCGGGTCCGTCTCCTCTCCCAGCACTGACAGAAGGGCTGAGACGGAGTTTTTTATTTTCTCAAGGTAAAGTTCAGGGTCAGAATTGAAGTCCTCAGGGGGAGTTTCAAAGCCGGTGATTATGTTCACAGGGGTGGAGGCCGTGGAGCCCGGGGTGTATATTCTTACATCCACCTTTTCCCTGAATGCCTTCAATCTTCCTTCGTCTATACCCCATTCTCGCAGGCCATCTTTCCACTTTCTGGCCATCTCCCGGGCAAATTCTTCCTTAGTCATTCCCTTCAGGGATGCTTCCTCCTGGGAAACCCAGGGTAGAAAATTCTCCGGGGAAAGTTCATCAAAAACCAGGGCTAAGTTGGCAACATCCCCCTTGGGGTCCACTGCTATGACAGGAACTCCGTTCAGGGCAGCCTCTTCCAGAAGATCAATGCAAAGTCCGGTTTTTCCGCTACCGGTCATGCCAAAGACCACTGCGTGGGTGGTAAGATGGGAAGGTTTGTAAAGGAGTTTTTCCCCTAATTTTCCCTTCTCTAATTTTTTGCCTAAATAGAATCTTTGCTCCATGAAGATATTTTACCAGCGAGGACACGGCAGACAAGTCTGAACCTTTCTCCCCTGTATTTTTACCGCCCCACAACGGGAGGTTATTAAAACCATGCGGGAGAATTTTTTTAGCCTTTCCAGGGCCGCGGGGGAAGGAAAGCCATAAGGGTTATTGGGGCCTGCGGAAATTACCGAGTAGCGTGGCCTTGTTCTCTGGAGTAATTCTAAGGAGGAACTGGTATTGCTTCCGTGATGGGCCACCTTGAGGACGGTTATGGGCTTAAGGTATGGTAGGACCTCCATCTCCTGCTGCCTTTCCATATCCCCGGTAAGAAGAAGGGAAAAATCCGTGCTCTCCACCAGAAGCACCAAGGAATCGGAATTTGCCGGGGGGCCTGGTTCCAGTTTCCCGGGCCCCAGGACCTTTATTCTGCAGTTTCCTATGGCGAGGGCGTCCCCCCTTTTAAGGGATATGGAGCGGCCTGCCAGGGAAATTGTTCTCCTGAAAAGAGGGGAATCCGCCTTCTTGGAATAATAAAGGACCTCCACCTTAAAATTCCTGAGAATAGCCTCAGCCCCCCCGGCGTGGTCCGGGTGAAAATGGGAGATAAAAAGGGCGTTTAACTTCCGTATACCCTGGGCCCAGAGGGCCCGGGAAGTTATAAATTCCCCAACATCCGCTCTTCCCCTTCCACCACCTGTATCGTAGAGAAAGACTGCCGGGGGACATTTAACCAGAACCGAATCCCCCTGGCCCACATCCAGGAAAATCACCTCAGGCCTCAGGATTTTGGGCTGAGGATAAAACAAAAGGAAAAGGACCAGGGGGGCGAGGATGGGTTTTTTCCTGGCTAAAAGGAGAATTAACATGGCGACGAAAACCGCACCCCAGGGAAGGGCGGGAAGGCTCAGGCT
>JALVRF010000009.1 GCA_027025175.1 Candidatus Aminicenantota bacterium
CCCAATTCCTTCATTATGGGAATGGAGCGGAAGTCAACCACAAGGTTTCCGTATCCGAAGAAGGTCCCTCTTTCAATAAGGATTATCTTTCTATTTCCCGTGCTCTCCACCTTTTCCGCAGCCTTCTTCATATCCCAGGGAGCCAGGAACTGTCCCTTTTTTATACTCACAGGTTTTCCCGTTTTCCCTGCAGCCAGGAGCATATCCGTCTGGCGGGAAAGAAAGGCAGGAACCTGGAGCAGGTCCACCACCTCTGCCACCTTTTCCGCCTGCCAGGGCTCGTGGAAATCCGTGGTTACCGGGAGCATGGCCTCTTTTTTTATGCTATCAAGCATTTTAAGCCCCCTATCCAGGCCCGGCCCCCGAAAGGATTTTATAGAAGTTCTATTGGCCTTATCAAAGGAGGCCTTGAATATGTAGGGGATACCCAGCCTGTGAGTTATTTCCTTCATTTTATCGGCTATTTCCAGGGCTATTTCCAGGGATTCCAGCACACAGGGGCCGGCTATTAAAAAGAAAGGCTCCGATGGAATCTCAATATCCCCTATTTTAAATTTCACCTCTTTTCCTCCTTAGAGCAGCCCTGACGAAAGCCACAAAGAGGGGATGGGGGGAGAAGGGGGTGGACTTGAATTCCGGGTGGAACTGACAGCCGAGAAACCAGGGGTGGTCGTGATTTTCTATAATTTCTACGAGCCCGCTCTCCGGGTGAAGGCCGGTAATCTTCAACCCCTTTTCCTGAAGAAGGTCCTCATATTCGGGATTGAATTCGTAACGGTGTCTGTGCCTTTCGTAAATTACATTTCTTCCATAAGCCTCATAGGCGAAGGAGGGATTTTTTATCTGGCATTTGTAAGCCCCCAATCTCATGGTTCCTCCCATTTGATAAACTCCCCGCAGGTTGGGAAGAAGCACCAGCACCTTGTGGGGGGAAGCCTCGTCGAATTCCTCGCTATTGGCCTTTTTCAGGCCTGCCACATTCCTTGCGAATTCAATGGTGGCTACCTGCATGCCCAGGCATATCCCGAAATAGGGAATCTTCCTCTCCCTGGCAAATTGAACCGCCCTTATCATTCCCTCAATCCCCCTTTCCCCGAAACCGCCGGGCACCAGGATGGCTAAGGAATTTCCCAGAAGTTTTTCCGGGCCCTGTTCAAGAACGTCCTCCGCTTCCACCCACCTCTGCTTTACCTTTACTCCGTTGGCCACTCCGGCGTGGAAGAGGGCCTCGTTCAGGCTTTTATAGGAGTCCTTCAATTTAACATATTTCCCCACCATGGTTATTTCCACCTCTTCGTCAAGGGAATTTACCCTGTTTATGAAATCTTCCCACTTGCTGAGGTCAGGTTTGTTCCTGGGCAGGTTTAATTTGTCAAGAATCTTCTCGTCAAGTCCCTCCCTGTGAAAGTTCAGGGGGATTTCGTATATGGTTTTAACATCCCTGGCCGAGATGACATTTTCCTCCCGGACATTGGAGAAAAGGGCTATCTTGGCCTTTATCTCCTGGGGCAGATCCCTGTCCGAGCGGCAAAGGATGAAGTCGGGCTGAATTCCTATGGCCCGCAGTTCCCTTACAGAATGCTGGGTGGGTTTTGTTTTAAGCTCACCGGAAGTGGGAATAAAGGGTACTAAGGTCAGGTGGACATAAACCACATTGGAAGGTCCTTCCTCCAGCCCTATTTGCCTGATGGCCTCCAGGAAGGGAAGGCTTTCTATGTCCCCCACGGTACCCCCTATTTCAACTATGGAGATGTCCACCTTCCCGTAAAATTTCCTTATGGCGGCTTTTATCTCATCTGTCACATGGGGAATCACCTGAACGGTTTTGCCTAAATAGTCCCCCCTTCGCTCCTTGTTTATTATGGACCAGTAGATTTTCCCGGCAGTGTAGTTGCTATCCCGGGTTGTTTGTATTGAGGTAAACCTCTCGTAATGGCCCAGGTCCAGATCAGTTTCCGCCCCATCCTCGGTTACGAAAACCTCCCCGTGTTGAAAGGGGCTCATGGTCCCAGGGTCCACGTTGAGATAAGGGTCTATTTTCTGCATAGATATGGAAAGACCGTGGGACTCCATCAGGGCCCCTATGCTGGCAGCAGCGACCCCCTTGCCCAGGGAAGAGAGAACCCCTCCGGTGACGAAAATGAACTTAGTTTTTTTCTCCACAAAGCACCTCCCTGGCTTTCTCAAGGTCCTCAAAGGTGTCCACAGAGACGACCCTTCCCCTGAAGTAAATCATCTTGAATTTCCTTCCGTGATAAATTGCCCTTAACTGCTCAAGGCTTTCTGAATTCTCAAGGGGAGATGGGGGCAGGGAGAGAAACCAGAAAAGGGCCCTGGACGAAAACCCATAAACCCCTATGTGCTGGTAAAAGGGTCCCTTATAGGGAACAGGGCTCCTTGAAAAATAAACCGAATAAC
>JALVRF010000010.1 GCA_027025175.1 Candidatus Aminicenantota bacterium
CCATCAAAGAAAACGAAGTCGGTAAAGGTCCCTCCAGTATCTACTCCTGCCCTTTTCACCCTTTCAGATTATCAAATCCGGAAATGGTTTCCAACTTCTTCTTCAGGGTCCAATATTTCCAATAGGGTATGGCAGTAATCTTCATTACCTCATCGCCAAAGGAGCCCTCAAAATCCCGGGTAATCACCAGTCCCCTTTGTAAATTCCTCTTTCTCATGAATCTAAATATGGGCTTCAGGTCATCTTTGGTTATCCTGCTCCTTATTTTTACCTCCACCGGGAAGACAGAATCTTCTCCCTTAAGGATAATATCTATCTCCTCCTTCTGGGGGGACCTGAAGAAGAACTTCGCTTCCAACATGTTCACCACCATCTGCTCTATGATTCGGGAAGAGGAAATTTCAGGATTCAAAGCGAAGGTAAAGGCAGTGTTGGAGAGATAAACCCTCTTTGTCTTCCTCTCAGAGGTCAGAAAATTTGGGGAGAAGTTGTACAGTTTTTGGACGAAAAGGGCGTATTCAAGACAGGAAACATAATTTGATATGGTTCGCTGGTCCAGTTTTAGGTCATCACCAAGGTTCTTATATTTAAGGTAAAGTCCGGGGAAGTAGGCGAAAACCTCAAGCAACCTCATGAGCACCTGGGGAAGTTCAATCTTGAAGGTATCCACGATGTCCATGAAAACAACCCTTTCCAGGAGGCTTTCCTTGAAGTATTTTCCAAGGAGAAACTCGTCCATGTTCAGGGCCTCAACGAATCCCCCTGTCTTCATGTATTGATGCAAATGCAGTTTTAACTCCCTTTCAAACAGGTTTTCCCTCTCCTTATCTATTCTGATGCCTTTAAAATCCAGGTATTCCTCAAAATTTAAGGGCTTCAATGTGAAATTAATGTAACGGCCGGCAAGGTTGGCCCCGGCATCCTTAAGAAGGATTATCTGACCGGAACCTGAGAGAACCAATTTCATCCTGGGAAAGCGGTCGTAAAGGAGTTTAACCTCAACCGCCCAGTCTGGAAGTTTCTGGATCTCGTCAAAGAAGACGAATACCCTCTGCCCTGTGAGCTCCTTTTTCAAAACATCGGTTTCATAAACACTTATAATCTCCTCCATATTCTTCCGGGTTTCGTCAAAGGAAAAATACAGGATATTGTAGGGGTTTATCCCATTTCTCAGAAGTTCGTCAATTAACTGATACATGAGGGTGGTCTTCCCCACCCTCCTCATGCCAGTAAGCAGTATAATCTGGCGAATTCCCATGTATTTGTTTATCCTGTGAAAAATCCCCCTCCTTCGGCCCACCAGCGGGCGGGGAACCTCCCCCATTTTCCACCAGGGATTAAAGTAATCTAATCTCAACTGCACCTCAATGTAATTATTTTTTAAAATCAATTACATTATAGAGCAATAACTAAAAATGTCAACCCTGTTGGTCTTATTTCATATTCTGATAGGGTTCTATTCCCATGTTGTAGAAGATGAAGGAAAGGACATCGGTATAGTAGTCTATAAGCCTGGTGGTTCCTGAGGCTCCCCCGTGCCCTGCCTTGGTCTCAATCCTTATGAGCACCGGATTTGGCCCCTTGTATTTTTCCTGAAGGGTGGCTATGTACTTAAAGGAATGGGCAGGGAAAACCCTGTCGTCGTGGTCTGCGGTGGTAACCAGCACTGCAGGATAGGGAAGCCCTTCCTTTATGTTGTGAAGGGGGGAATATTTTATGAGGTATTTGAACTGTTCAGGGTTATCACTGGAGCCGTATTCGCTTACCCAGGCCCAACCGATGGTGAACTTCTGGTATCTGAGCATGTCCATGACCCCCACAGCAGCAATGGCCACCCTGAAAAGTTCCGGTCTCTGGTTTATAACGGCTCCTATGAGAAGGCCAC
Organism: Candidatus Aminicenantota bacterium; assembly: GCA_027025175.1. Taxonomy (GTDB): domain Bacteria; phylum Acidobacteriota; class Aminicenantia; order S016-38; family S016-38; genus JALSNJ01. The sequence continues at coordinate 1,886 of JALVRF010000010.1, forward strand.
CGTTGGAACCTCCGAAAATGGCTAGATGTTTAGAATCAGTGTAGCCCTCCTTTATCAGGTATTCAGCGGCGGCAATGAAGTCGTCAAAAACATTCTGCTTCTTCTCGAGCATACCGGCCCTGTGCCACTTCTCACCGTATTCTCCCCCTCCCCTTATGCAAGCCATGGCGTAAATCCCTCCGTTTTCCAGAAGGGGAAGCATGGTCAGGCGGAAGGAGGGCCTCATGGGGATGTTGAAGCCCCCGTATCCGTAAAGGAGGGTTGGCCTTTTACCATCTATTTTTAATCCCTTTTTGTAAACTACAAAGAGGGGCACTCTGGTTCCGTCCTTGCTGGTGTAGAAGACCTCCTTAGCCACATAATCCTCGGGATTGAAGTTTACCTTGGGCTTTTTAAAGAGTTTTACCTGGTTTCTTTCAATATCGTAATGGTAGATTGTGGGGGGATAGGTAAAGGAGGTAAAGACGAAGAAGGTCTCCTTATCCTGGGGTTTTCCGTAAAAGCCGTAAACAGTTCCTATTCCCGGAAGGGGGATGTCATAAAGGTATTTTCCCTCTGGGCTGAAAACCTTAACCACGGAATTGGCATCCTTGAGGTAAGTGGCAATGAGCTTTCCTCCCACATAGGATACATCCTCCAGTTTGTCTTTGCTCTCCGCTATCACGGTCTTCCAGTTTGCCCTGGAAGGCTTTTTAAGGTCAAGTTCCACAAGTTTGTAATTGGGAGCATCAAGGTCAGTTAGTATGAGAAATTTCCCATCCCTCTCCCCAACAAAGTTATAATGGGCATCTGCTTTGTCTATGAGTTTCACCACCGGGGAGTTTTTCTTGGTAAGGTCCTTGTAGTAGAGCATGTTTCCGGTGGATGCTCCTTCCCAGACAGAGATTATCAGATACTTCTCGTCAGGGGTAACATAGGCGGAAAACCCTCTCCTGGGATGCTGGGGGTCTTCGTAGATCAGAACATCCTGGCTCTGGGGTGTTCCCACCCTGTGGTAATAGAGTTTCTGGTTGAGGTTGGCCTGCTTCAGGGCTTCGCCCTTTTTGGGTTCAGGGTATCGGCTGTAAAAGAATCCATCCTTATACCACGCCATACCCGAAAACTTTATCCACTTAAGGTGGTCAGGAAGGGGCTTCCTGGTGCGGAAGTCAACAACGAAAAACTCCCTCCAGTCAGAGCCTCCCCTGGAAATGGCATAGGAAAAATACTTCAGGTCGTGGGAGAAGGAAAGCCCTGCCAGAAGAACGGAATTGTCCTTGGAGAACTTGTTGGGGTCAAGGAGAACCTCAGGCTTGCCGTCCAGTCCCTTCTGGATGTAAACCACGCTCTGCTCCTGAAGGCCTGAGTTTTTGTAAAAAACATAATAATCCTTACCTATCTTCTGAGGGGCAGAATACTTCTCATAATTCCAGAGTTCCCTGAGCCTCTTTCTTATCCTGTCCCGGAAGGGAATCTTTGAGAAATACTCGTCAGTGAGTTTCTTCTCCTCCTGAATCCACTTCTTTACCTCAGGGGAATTTATGTCCTCCATCCAGCGATAGGGGTCTGCCACCCTGGTCCCGAAATAATCGTCAACCACATTCACCTTCTTGGCCCTGGGGTATTTAAGCCTTTCTCCCTTTTTACACGAATAAAATGCCACTGCTAAGAAAACCATGACCAGTAAAATTGCTATCTTCTTCATGACTACCTCCTTTCAATTTATTTTACGAAACCTGGCTAAAAAGTAAACCCTCCTCAATTTTGACCCATTAGATGGGTTTTGATAAACTTCTGTTTATGAAGTCAACAACCATAATTTCTGTAAAAAGGGACGGGAAAGTAGCCATGGCCGGAGACGGCCAGGTGACCCTGGGGGAAATAGCCATAAAGCACGGAGCAAAGAAGATAAGAACCCTTTATGAGGGAAAGGTCCTGGTGGGCTTTGCCGGGGCAGTATCCGATGCCCTTTCCCTGCTTCAGAGGCTTGAAGGGAAACTTGAGGAATACAGCGGCAACCTCTTCAGGGCAGCGGTGGAACTGGCGAAGTTATGGAGAACCGACAAGGTCCTGAGGCTCCTTCAGGCCCAGATAATCGCCACCGATGGGGATGTGCTTCTCCTCATCTCTGGAACCGGAGACCTTCTGGAGCCTGACGACGGAATACTCGCCATAGGCTCAGGCGCCCCCTATGCCCTGGCAGCTGCCAGGGCCCTTATGAGGGAAACCTCCCTTTCTGCCGAAGAAATAGCCAGGAAAAGCCTGGAAATTGCCTCGGAAATATGCGTTTACACCAACGATAAAATAGAAATTAGAACCCTGGAAAAGAGGTGAAAATGAAAAGGGTAAGGGATGATTTAACCCCTGCCGAGATAGTGGAACAGTTAGATAAGTACATTATCGGGCAGAAGGAAGCAAAAAAGGCCGTGGCCATAGCCCTGAGAAACCGCTACCGCAGGAGAAAACTGCCCCCTGAACTGGCCCAGGAAATAGCCCCAAAGAACATAATAATGATAGGACCCACCGGTGTGGGAAAAACGGAGATTGCCAGAAGGCTTTCCAGATTAACCGCCTCCCCCTTCGTCAAGGTGGAGGCCACCAAGTTCACGGAAAGGGGTTATGTGGGAAGGGATGTATCCTCCATGGTAAGGGAATTGCTGGACTTAGCCATTGACATGATTAAACAGGAGAAGATGGAGGAAGTCAAGAAGAAGGCCATGGAGAGGGTGGAGGAGGAAATCCTTGACAGGCTGGTTCCCATGCCCAGGGAGGGAAGGCAGCAGGTGAATTACGAGGAATGGGAAGAGAGGAGAAGAAGTTGGGAAAGAACCAGGGAAAAGTTCCGGGAGAAACTCAGAAAGGGAGAACTGGACGACAGAATAATAGAACTGGAACTGGAGGAAAAAACCTATCCCCCTTCCATGGAGGTATTCTCCTCGGCTGGAATAGAGGAAATTGGAATAACCATACAGGAGTTAATACCCGGTTTTCAGGGCTTTAAGAAGAAAAGGCGGAAGATGAAGATAGGGGAAGCGAAACAGGTCCTGCTGGAAGAGGAGCAGAAGAAAATGGTGGACATGGATGAGGTGATATCCGAGGCCATTAAGAGGGTGGAACAGACCGGGATAATTTTCATTGACGAGATAGACAAGATTGCCGGAAGAGAAGGGGGAGCCGGGCCTGATGTGAGCCGTGAGGGGGTTCAGAGGGACCTACTTCCCATAGTGGAGGGAACCAATGTGGCCACCAAATACGGGCTGGTAAACACAGAGCACATCCTTTTTATAGCAGCAGGAGCCTTCCATGTGGCAAAGCCCTCGGACCTCATCCCTGAACTTCAGGGAAGGTTTCCCATAAGGGTGGAACTTCATCCCCTGACCAAGGAGGACTTCAAGAGAATTCTCGTGGAGCCCAAGAACTCCCTGATAAAGCAGTATAAAGCCCTCTTAGCCACAGAGGAGGTGGAGATTGAATTCACCGAGGATGCCATAGATGAGATAGCCACCATTGCCGAGCAGGTTAACAACGAGATGGAAAACATCGGGGCAAGAAGGCTTCACACCATAATGGAAAAAGTGATGGAGGAACTCTCCTTCCACGCCCCGGATCTTCGGGGCCAGAAGATTGTAATAAACAGGGATTATGTGAGGGAGAAGATTCAGGACATCCTCAAGAAGGAGGACCTGAAAAAATACATCCTCTGATGAGAAAGCAACTGTCCATTGCCCTTATTTCAGCGGTAATGGCATACTGCGGGGTAAGGGGGACCCCTACTCCGCCAAAAAGAATAGTTATCCCGAAACCCAGGGTTAAGTTCTGGCAGATGGGGAATTTTCTGGTGGTGGTGCCAGGCCTTGCAGATAAGGACGAAAACGGGGAGAAAATTCTATATCGCCAGATAAAGCTCTGGCTGGAGACGAAAAAGAAAAAGGAATTAATTTATCAGGGCGAGGTAAAGGGGAAAATCCTGGTCAAAATCCCGGAGAGATTCTTCGGGGAAAAATTAAAACTGAAAATGGAAGTAAAGGCCAAAAGCGCCCACAAACTCACCCTCAGAACGAAGCCCTTTACCCCCCTTCCTCCACCCCTTCCCCCTGAAACACTTTCCTATTCCCTGAGGGAAGAGGGAATTCTCCTAACCTGGAAGCCCCCGAAAAAGAACATCAAAGGGGAGGAAATTTCTCCCACCGGATACATGATATTCAAAAACGGGAGAATGCTGAGGCCGGTTTTTTCCCCATTTTTCCTTGACAGGAAGGTGGTCTCAGGAAAAAAGTATGTTTACAGGGTTTCAGCCCTGCTAAGGAGCCAGCCTCCCTACATAATGAGCATGAAATCCGAAAAAATATCCCTGACCTACATAGATAAAATCCCCCCTGCTCCCCCGTCCTCCCTTGAGGCTCTGGTCTCGGGAAAGGATGTATACCTTCAGTGGAAGCCCAGTCCCTCTCCAGACCTTGCTGGTTATCTCATCCTGAGGGACGGCAATCCAGTAGACCAGGAAATCACCTCCACCAGTTACTGGGATAAAGGGGTAAAAAAGGGAAAGCACACCTACCAGGTGGTGGCAGTTGACCGGGCAGGAAACCGGAGCACACCCTCCAACAAAGTAGAGGTGGAGGTAAAATGAAAATATTCCGCTTTGAAAGGGAAGGCAGGGAAGCCTATGGTGCCTTAGACGGGGAATTTCTAAGGGAAGTGGAAGGGGAAATAACCCGAGAGTTCGTCCTCAAGGAAGAGAGAATTCCCCTTTCCCGGGTTAAACTCCTTCCTCCGGTAAAACCCTCAAAAATCGTGTGCATAGCCTATAATTTCCCTGAGCACGCCAGCGAAAAAGGAGAGGAAATTCCGGAGGAGCCGGTTTTCTTTTTGAAACCGCCTTCTTCGCTAATCTCCCACCTGGAGCCGGTAATCTTCCCCGGGGATGTGAAAAGCCTTCTGTTTCAGGGAGAACTGGGAATGGTGGTGGGTAAAAGGGCAAGGAACATATCTCCCGAAGAAGCGGGAAATTACATCCTTGGCTTTACCGGGGTAAACGACATAACCGCAGTGATTGAGGGCTCCCCACTTTTCCGCTGGGGAAGGGCCAAGGCCTACGACAGTTTCACTCCTGCAGGCCCGTGTTTGCTTTTATCCTCCGGGGAAAGGAGTTTCAAAATCAAAACCTTCGTTAACGCAAAACTCCGCCAGTCAGCCTCCACATCCAGGATGAAATTTTCCCCCACCTTCGTCCTTTCCTATCTTTCTAAAATAATGACCCTGGAGCCCATGGACCTCATTTGCTTGGGAACGCCCGGAGGGGTGGGTCCCCTTCGCCCTGGAGACAGGGTGGATGTGCAGATAGAGGGTATAGGAACATTATCAAACCAAATTATAAAGGAGGAGGACCATGAAAATATTCCTTGACACCGCCAACATTGAAAAAATAAAGGAAGCGGCCAGTTGGGGAATTCTGGACGGTGTTACCACCAATCCCACCCTGGTTTCAAAGGAAGGCAAGGACTTTGAACGGGTGGTGAGGGAAATTCTTGAAGTGGTGAAGGGTCCGGTTTCCCTGGAAGT
>JALVRF010000011.1 GCA_027025175.1 Candidatus Aminicenantota bacterium
AACCCTTATGGGCGAAGGTTCCACTATAATTTTGTATCCCCTTTCCACCAGCTCCCTCACATCCCGGGGAACCAGGGGAGTTCTTCTTTCCCATCGGCTCTTATCTTCCTTCCTTATCCCTATCATTCCTTCCTCCTTAGAGAATTAAGATATTCAGATTAACAGAGGATGACGAAAATAGTCAAGTTTATAAAAGGGCGGTAAACCTGTATAATTCCCCTGTGAAAAAGGCCTGGATTTTCCCTCTGGGGATTCTTATCCTTTATCCTCCCTCCATTTATTTTGTAATCCACTGGAGCCTAAAGAACATGGGGAAGGAAATTTCCTTCTCCTATGTCCCGGCCACCCTTTCCCTTGCCTTTTTTATCCTGGCCCTGAATTTTATGAGGAAGAAATGGGCTTTTTCCCGCTTTCTTCTGGTATACGGTTTTCTACTTTCCCTGTCTCTGGCCTGGGTTTTTAAGGGGGCGAATTTTGCCCTGGGAGGGGGAGTATGGGATTCCTGGATTTACCATTCCATGGTGGAGAAATTCAGGAATTTCTGGGCAAACACGGATTTTGCCTATAAAGGCCTTCACAGTTTTTATCCCTTTTATTTTCATTATTTTCTGGGGAAAATAGCATGGGTGCTGTCCATACCTTCGTATAAAATAATCAAGTATTTCCCCATTATCCTCGCCCTGTTTCTTCCCTTTCTTATCTTCCTTTCGTACAGGACCTTTTTCAGCGAAATTACTTCCGTGGGTATAGCGGTTTTTTCCCTGTTTTTCCTCTGGAGACTTTACCTTTATAAGCCCTATGAGTTCCTCACTCTGATGTTTATCATCCCATGGTGGCTTTATTATGTTCATGAAAGGAGAGGAAATCCCATTGTGGGAGGGCTTATCGGTGGTCTCATTTTCTCCTCCTTTTATTTCTGGTTTTTTCCTGTTCTTTTACTACTTTTCTATGAGTGGTTTAGAGACCTGGTTTCAAGCCCCAAGAATTTTTTTGAAAAACAGGGAAGAGTATTTCTTATTTTTCCATCTTTCCTTCTGGTATCCCTCCCTTTCTGGGGAGGATATCTTTGGGACATTGTACACCATGGCGGGGAATTTGAGCAGGAGAAGTGGATCAGGGTCTGGCATCTTAGCTTTCTTCTTCCCCTTAAACTTCCACTGAATTTTTTCAGGATTTTAGCCTTCTTCGGACTTCTATTTATGCTTCTTTACAGGGAAGATATCCCGTCTGCTCTTTTTAAACTTCTCATGGCTTCCTATGTTTTTTATTTTCTGGGAAACCTGGGGACCGTTTTTGGCCTTCCTCTCCTTCAGTTCAAGGTTAATGATTTTGTAAGTTTGATTTACATAATTTCCTTCTTTCTCTGGGCGGAAAAATTCAAGGAGAATCAGGGAATACACAAAAGTTTCTATATTTTGCTGGTAATTTTTGCCACCCTGAGTGTATATAAACCCGCTGCCCTTGAGAAGGACCTGCTTTTTAAGGTAGCCCAGAGGAGGCAGGCAATAGAGGTAAATATGGAATACGGGAAATTATACAGGAAGACGGTTCTGGCCATTCCCTTCCAGTTTACCAATTTCGTCCCCTGTTATATTTTCGCCAATTACAATCCCTATTATTCCCATCCCTCAGCCCATCTCAGCCGGAGGCTTGCCTTCCTCTACTTGCTTCAGTATTCAAAAAATCCTGAATTCTTTTCCTATATTCTCAGGCATAATCCCTTTGCAGAGGTGGATTTCGTCTATTTTAAGGCCCGCAGAATCCATGCTACCTATTCCCTTCCAGATTATCCCTATATTTATGCCTTGAAACCGAAGGGATTTGTCTATCCTTTTACAAGGAGGGAGTTGCTGGGAGATGCCATTTTTGAAAATGTGCTTGAAAAGGGAGATGCCATCCTTGGTTTAAAAAGGGTAGATCGCCCTCCCCAAAAGCTCCTTCCTTTGGAGAAGTTTATTCTTGCCAGTTTTTCGGGGGAGGGGGTGGTCTTTAAACCCAAATATGTTTTCAAGCAAATTAAGGTGTATTCCCTGGGAAAATATCTGGTGTTTTTCAAGAAAGATTGCCGTCCCGATGAGGTTCCTTCTTTTAAGATTCTCCTATACAAGGGACAAGTCCAGGAGGTTAATTATTCCCTTAGAAAGAATGGGATAGCAGGGAAGACCTGCGCGGGAGTGTTCAGAATTCCCCCGGAAGCCAGGGTGGTAGGGGTGAAACCCCGAAAATGAACTCTTTTCAGTTTCCCCAGCGATAGGCAATCTTCACCAGGAAGATATTGTCCCCGGGGGCCTTTATCATATCCACGAAATCCCTTCCAGGATTAAAAATTCCGGTATTGGCATAATCCATCCTGTTCTGGGTCCAGACTAAGTAAAGGACTGAGCCCGGCCTGTATTCCCAC
>JALVRF010000012.1 GCA_027025175.1 Candidatus Aminicenantota bacterium
TTGTGGGCTTTGCTCCCCTTCTTCTTTACCAAATAGGCGATTATGGCTCCCACCAGGATTGGGGAGTTGAGTTCCATGGGTATGTACATGCCCAGGGCAAAGGCTAAGGAACTTATCCCGAAAATCTCCACAACGACCGCTATGACTGCCCCAGCCAGGTAGAGTTTCCAGGGCAGTCCGGCACTTCCCATCATCCCCTTTATCACCGCAGCCATGGCATTGGGCTGGGGCGCAGGGAGAGGATGGGGATGCGGAGGTGAGAACCCGTAAACCTTGGCCAGGAGGATTATCACATAGGTTACAACCACCGAGGAGACCGCTGCCCCCAGCATGTTCCATATCTGGATTTTCTTAGGGGTGGCCCCCACCCAATAACCTATTTTAAACTGGGTAATCAGGCTTCCTGCCATGGAAAGGGCTGTGCATACCACCCCTCCTATGAGGAGAATCTGGAGCATTCCCCTGGCCCCATGAAGTCCTAACTCCATCATGACGAAGGCAGATACTATAAGGGTGGTAAGGGTCATTCCCGAAATCGGGGTTACGCTTATCATGGCTATGGCCCAGGCGGAAACGCTGGTAAAAAGGAAGGCAATGACGAAAACGAGGACCACCGCTGCTAAAGAGAGCCAGCCAGCCTTCGCCTCCCCCCGAAGAACCGAGAAGTTAAAATAAAGAAACATAACCACCAGCACCAGGCCTAAAAGGGCGAAGACGGTTCCCATGGGAAGGTCCCTGTCGTAGCGGGGCACTTCCCCGCTGCTTACTGCTTTGCTCTTTTTCTTTATCTGGGAAAACCCCACCTTTATGGCGTCCCTTATCACCTTCCTCATCTTCCATATGGATATGAGCCCCGCCATAAAAATTCCGCCTATTCCCATGTAACGGGCATAGTTCAGGAAGAGTTGCTGCTGGCTCATCTGGGGATGGTAATGGGAGAATATGGGAACCAGAATAAGGGTGGAGAGGACCGAGCCTGAAAATATCATGGCAGCGTATTTTACGCCGATGATATAACCCAGGCCTGCTATGGCCGCTGTGGTATCCAGGGTAAAGACTGCCTTGAGCCTGTTGGTAAAGAAGTTAAAGAGCCCAATCTTCGCTGTTGTGAAGACCTCCCTCCAGGCCTCAACGGATATGGCCAGAAAATCGTAGACCATTCCTATGAGCATGGAATAAACAAGAACCACCGCATCCTTTCCTCCCTTTTCCCCTGCCATTAGAATTTCAGTGGTGGCTGTGGCTTCAGGGAAGGGGAGTTTTCCGTGCATTTCTGCAACAAAATAGCGGCGGAAGGGGATAAGGAAGAGAACCCCCATTACGGCTCCTAAGAAGGGAACGAAGAATATCTGGAAGGGAGAGGAGAGTTTTTCAATACCCAGGATGTATATGGCGGGCATGGTGAAGACTGAGCCACCGGCCACTATACCGGAGGTGGCACCTATAGCCAGTATATTCACATTTTCCAGAAGGGTGGATTTTCTTTTCATAATGGCTGAAAATCCCACGGCAAGGATGGCGATGGGTATGGCGGATTCAATTCCCTGTCCCAGTTTCAGGGCGATGTAGGTCACCGCTGCCGAAAAAATAACTGCCATTAAAATCCCAAAGGAAACCGACCTGAAGGTTACCTCGGGAACATCACCGGTGATAATGGGAATGTATTTTTCCCCCGGTTTGAGTTCCCTGTATGCGTTTTCCGGAAGTCCTTTACTCATGGGAACCATTAAAGCAAAAAAACGAATTCAAGTAAAATTAAATTCCATGATAAGTCCTGGCCATGTTCTGCAGTTTATTCAGGGAAGGTTTTTTGCCGTTAAACTTGAAGGGGACAAGAACGAAGGAATAGGAATACCGGTGGGTAGGGTAAAACATGTATTGAAGATGAGGGAGAGCACCCCAACTGTTGTCTCCCCCTACCCCCATCTGTCCTAAGTCAATGTTGAGGGTGGTGAGGGCTCTTTTTTGAAGGTCACAGGCGTGTCTATTTGACTTGAGAGGTCCTTCGTCAAAATCGCTGTTCAGATAATGGTAGGCGCTGAAGTTTACCAGGGGAAGGCCCACGGCCATAACCCCATAGCCCTGCGCAGAATAGAGGCTTACCCACCTCACATCGGTCCTGTTGCCGTTTTCCTGGGGCCTTATGTAGGGAAAATAGAGATCGTCCACGGACATGGAGTAAATGCCCACCCTGGCACCGTATTTCCTGTCCCGGTAATTCTCGTGGGGGCCCCTGCCGTACCAGACCACCCCGTCAAAATCCCGGGTAAGTATGCTGGTCATCCCTATTCTGGGAATTTCCGGTAAATTGGGATAACCGGGTTCAAGGGTGAGGCTGATTTTTACCGCTCCGTTACCGATTATCTCATAAACTATTTTAAGGGGAGAATTGCCCGGGGGCAGCACTGAGTCTTCCTCTATTTTCACGGTTTTGCCCCGGGACAATCGGATTCTTTTAATGGTTCTCATTTCCCCGGCCTCTCGCCAGGCTCTGCACCTTATCGGCATACCATTGCCGAAGTCGTTGTCAGTGGGGGGCCTCCAGAAATTTGGGGTTGGTCCGGAAATCAGAAATTCCTTGCCCATGAATTTCATGGAAACGAATTTTCCCCTTTTCCGGTCAAAGGAGTAGACGAAGTTTCTCCCCCTTAAAATTATGAGATTACCGCTTTTTTCCACCTCTATTTCGGGAAATTCCTCCAGGGAGCGCCGGGGATATTCCGCGGCCTTAAGCCTGAACTGTTCCCAGGCAACCTCAAAATTCTCCGGAAGCAGTCCTGACTTCCTCATGGTCCTCATGCTGATGTCAAGGTAATATTCAGCATAGGACTTCTTCTCAAGTCCTGGAATGGGAAGATCAATAACCCGGGAGGAGTGTGGAGGAATGTCCGGGGCTTTAATGCTTTTTTCGTATACAGGTCTTCCGTCCTCAAGGATTTTCCATACGATTTTGAAATTTCCAGGGCTGATGAAGTCGTAGAGGTTGGTTATTTTTATCTTTCCCTTATGCTTATCCAGCATCTCAAACCTTGCATACTGGTAAACCTTTTTAACCTCCCAGAGGGCAGGATGAGGAATCCTATCAGGAAGAACCAGGCCGTTTATACAGAAATTCCCATCGCTGGGCATGCCCTGGGGACCAAAATCCCCACCATAGGCCCAGCATTCCCTGCCGTTTATTCTTTTGAAAAGCCCCTGGTCCACCCAATCCCAGATAAATCCACCCTGAAGAAGACTGTAGCGGTAAATCACATCCCAGTAATCCTTCAGGTTTCCGTTGCTGTTTCCCATGGCATGGGAGTATTCGCACATGATGAGGGGCCTCTTTCTGGGTTTGCTCGCGTATTTTATGAGGTGCTCTATGGGGGGATACATGGGGTCGTAAATGTCCGTGTGGGGCCCAAGCAATGCCCTTTCATACATTACTGGCCTGGATGGGTCCCTCTCTTTTATCCATTTATAGGTGGCGTCAAAATTCACCCCGTCCCCTGCCTCGTTTCCTAAGGACCATATAATCACCGAAGGGTGATTCTTGTCCCTTTCCACCATCCTTATGGTTCTGTCCAAGTGGGCGGCCTTCCACAGGGGATTGTTCCCCAGGGTTCTCTCTGGTCTGTAGCCCATCCCGTGGGATTCTATGTTGGCCTCATCCACTAAATATATTCCATAGCGGTCGCAGAGGTCATACCATCTGGGGTCGTTGGGGTAATGACTGGTCCTTACAGCGTTTATGTTGAACCTCTTCATCAGTTTTATGTCCTGGAGCATGGACTTTAGGGATACCACATGGCCGGTGACTGGGTCGTGTTCGTGTCTGTTTACCCCCTTTATGTATATGGGGATTCCGTTTAGGAGCAACTGACCGTTTTTTATCTCAACCTTCCTGAAGCCTATTCTTGTTCCCAGAACCTCCAGGACTTTGCCCTCCGGATCCTTGAGTAGAAGCACCAGGGGATAAAGGTTGGGAGTTTCAGCAGTCCATAGGTGGGGATTTTTGACCCTCCAGTTTATGTGCAGGTTTTTTCTATCTCCCTTTTTGAGGAAAATCCAGGAGGTATATTTTTTTATTATTTTTCCCCTCCTGTCCATTAAATGGGCTTCAAACCGGGCTTTTTTGGTTTTTCCCCGGTTTTCGAAGACTACCTCCAGATTTAGAAAACCATCTCTGTAGGCTCTATCCAGGTCCACCCTGGCAAAATAATCCTGTATGTGGAGGGCAGGAATTGAATAAAGAAAAACATCTCTTTCTATTCCGCTCAGCCTCCAGAAGTCCTGGTCTTCAAGATAACTTCCGTCGCTCCAGCGGTAGACTTCCACTGCTATTAGATTTCTCCCCTGTTTAAGAAAGGGAGTTATGTTGAATTCCGCAGGGGTTTTGCTCCCCTGGCTGTAGCCCACCTTTTTCCCGTTTATCCAGACATAGAAAGCCGACCTTACTCCACCGAAGTGAAGTATTATCTGCCTCCCCTTCCATTTTTCGGGAACCGTAAAGAATCTCCTGTAGGAGCCCACGGGGTTGTAATCGTGGGGTATTTTCGGAGGTGAGGGAAGAAGGGATGGTGGGAGAAACGGATATCTGGCGTTGACATAAATGGGAACTCCGTAACCTTGCATCTGCCAGTCTGATGGGACGGCGATTTCATCCCAGTTATCCGCATTAAAATCGGGTTTGTAAAATTCCTCTGGTCTTTCCCCGGGGTTTTTGCTCCAGCGAAACCTCCACTTCCCGTTTAAGGATTTGAAATAGGGGGATTTTTCCCATTGGTTTTTCAGGGCTTCCTTTATGGTGGAATATGGTATGTAAAAGGCGTGGGGTTCCAGCCGGTTTACGGCAAAGACCGTGGGGTTTTCCCAGTCGGCAATCTCTGCTGCAAGCAGGACTGAAAAAATCATAAAAAGGACAATGAAAAAATGGAATTTTCCTTTCATGAGAGCCTCCTATCCGAATTTTACGCCATGTTAATTGATAAAATAAAATTGACCGTAACATCTAAACAGGAGAGCAGGAGGCCGTTATGCTTTTAACCTTTTTTCTTGGAATGGTCTTTGGAGCGCTGCTCCTTTACGCCCGGTTAAACCGTTTTGATGTCATTACCGGTCTGGCCCTGAGGGAGGACCTTACCGTTGCCAGGGTCCTTTCCTTGGCCATAGGCACAGGGGCAATTCTGGTAAATGCTGAGGTAGCCTTAGGGGTTGCCTCCTACCATGTCAAACCCCTGTTGTTAGGGGGAGTTATCCTGGGAGGAATAGTTTTCGGAATGGCAATGGCCATCTTAGGATATTGTCCCGGAACCCTGGCGGTTTCCGCAGGGGAAGGCTCCCTTGATGCCGTTATAGGCATTGCAGGAGGATTGACTGGAGGCGTTTTTTATACCCTGGTTTTACCATACATCAGGCCGATTCTTGGACCTGATCTGGGAAAAATATCCCTTCGCAGTGCCCTTAAATCCAATATGGTATTCTTCCCGGTTGTGCTCCTTCTGGGGCTTGGTCTGATTCTTCTTTCCTTCTTCCTGGACAGGCTGGAAGGCACAAAGACAAAAAGGTGGGTAATTTCCGGGCTTGGTCTGGGAGTCCTGGATGCCATTTTGTTCCTGAGGCCCGTTTCCAATCGCCCCATAGGAGCCTCCACCACATACCCCTACATAGGGGACCTTCTGTCGGGCCTGACGGGTAGCGGTTATTTTGCCCGGATAAAGACCCCTGGGGCCTGGGAGGCTGTATTTCTGGCTGGAGCGCTTCTTGCAGGATTCATCTTATCCCTTTTTAAAAAGGAGTTCAGACTTATTCTCATTCACGAAAACTGGAAAAAACACCGGGGAATTTCAAAAACAGGCAGAGCCATCTGGGCCTTTGCAGGGGGATTCCTTCTGATTTTCGGGGCGAGAATGGCAGGAGGATGCACCAGCGGTCATATCCTGTCCGGGGGAATGCAGTTTTCCGCCAGCAGCTGGATTTTCGCGGTTTTCGTTTTCTCCGCTTTTTTGGCCTTGGGGCCTGTTTTTTACAGAAAGCGGTAATTGGGTGTGCTCATTCAGGGGATTTTAGTTTTCCCATGAACAATATCAGGCCTGTGGGTCTGTGGATTATCAGGAAAAAGAAGGGATGGTCCGCCCTGAATACTGCTGCCGTGGGCATGGGCACAGCGGCAGTTACCCTCATTCCCACCTCTGTGGCTCCCGCAGCCTCGGTCCCTTCCTCGTTCACCTCCACATAAGCCCGATGAAGAACTTGGGAAATGAAAATCTCCCTTCTTTCCGTCATTCCTGAAAAATTCGCTTCTCTGCTGAAGGCAGTGACCATTCCCAGGGCCTTCAGGGACTTTTCCAGGGAATATTTTTCGTCCATTTTGAATCTGGGCATATAAACTTCAACTTCGGTAGGGGTCATATCAGCAAGCCACCGCTTCAGGTTCTTGATGGAAAGGGAGGCCTCCAGTTTTTTGATTTCCATTTTCCTGGAGGGCAAAAATATTACCATGGACAGGTCCTCTCCCCTGTATGGAAGTTCAAGGACCTGGAATTTCCCCTTAACCTCCATATAGGGGAAGTTTCCTTTTTGATACATCATGGGAACCATTACCTTCCCGGATGGGGAATAAAATGGTGCGGATTGGGTGCTATTTTTTGAAAAGCCTGACCTCCATTTTCCCCTGAAGTATATGGCATTGGTAAGGACGAGGCGGCTGGTGTTATCCAGAAGGCCTGGAGGGATAAGTTCCTTTATTTTTCCTTCGGTTTTCTCCTCCACCCACAGGTTTATTCTTTTTCTTTCCCCTTCAGGATTATTTTTGAAATCCGCCTCAAATAGACTGCTCTTGTAGTATTTCTTTAGAATTCTGAGGAAATCCTCCCTGAAACTGTAACTCTTTTCTGCCCAGAAGGCATTGGCTATTTTCAATTGATAGGGTGCTTTTCCCTGGGGGAGTAATTCATTAAGGAGGCGGAAGAAGGCATTGCGGACTCTTTCTCTGGGAACGGACAGGTTCAGGGCCGCTGCCATTTCCCTTTCCGTCTTTTCCCGGGCTCCCTCGTAGGTCATGGCTAAAGCGTTGTATATGCTGAAAGGCGAGAAGAAAACATTGCCCTTTTCCTTGCATAATTGGGGGTAAATTTTCAGGGCAAAGCCATTGTTTGCCTCCGCCAAATCAAAGCCGTCCATCCTTCCACCGGCCCATAATAGACCCATTAAAACCGCAAAAAACCAGAGCCTTTTCATTTGCCTTTGCCTCCTCCATAGAATTTTTATATGCCGTTTGAGTGGGTAAGTCAAAGATTTTTTCCAGTGATTTTAGGATTTTAGGGTCTGTCCCTTTTTTGGGAGATTGAAAATAGCAGGGAGTT
>JALVRF010000013.1 GCA_027025175.1 Candidatus Aminicenantota bacterium
ATATGGTGGATATACACGCTCACATCCTCCCGGGCATTGACGATGGGCCAGAAACCCTGGAGGAAGCCCTGGATCTTGTTAAGGAACTTGCACTTCAGGGAGTTGACACAGTGGTAACCACCCCCCATTGGGGGAGGATAACGAAAAGGACCCTTTCGGAGATAAGAGAAATCTTCCTGGAAATTAAGGAAAAACTCCAGGAAAACTCCGTTGAAATAAATATTTTCCTTGGCTTTGAACTCTTTCTGGACCTGGAAACCCTGGAGGAGGTGAAAGGAGAGCCGGAAAAATTCTCCTTAGCAGGGGGGAATTTCATCCTGGTGGAATTTCCCTTTGAATTTCTCTATCCCAACTGGGAGGTTCTCCTGCGGGAAATACGGGAGGCAGGGCTCAGCCCGGTAATAGCACACCCTGAAAGATATTCACCAGTCTTAAGGGATTACTCCCTTTTGTCAAGAATGGTAGCGGAGGGGGCCATTTTACAGGTAAACGCAGAAAGCCTCCTGGGCGCAAACGGAGAAAAGACCCGGAAAACAGCGATGAAATGCCTTCAGGAAGGCCTATGCACAGTGGTGGCCTCGGACGCCCACGGCACAAGATTCCGTCCTCCTCGCCTCAGGGAGGCATATGAACTGGTAAGCAGGGAAATTTCCCCATCTTCTGCCCGGGAATTTTTTGAAGAAAATCCCGGGAGACTCCTGCAGGGAGGGGCCAAATGATAAGACCGGGAATT
This sequence comes from Candidatus Aminicenantota bacterium, assembly GCA_027025175.1. GTDB lineage: Bacteria > Acidobacteriota > Aminicenantia > S016-38 > S016-38 > JALSNJ01. Next base: position 734 of record JALVRF010000013.1, read on the forward strand.
TACCTTCTTGCCCTGCTCGTCCTTCTTGCCCCCCCACCCATGGGTTGCGTCCACTGCTGGAGTTTTTATACCCTTCTGGTTTTAATGAATATAACCTCCCTGCTTCTTCTCAGGGACAAAAGGGAAGAACGTAGGGAAAAGTATCACCTTTTCCTTTATGGTTTCCTGGCCCTGGGACTGTTTCAACTCCTTCCCCTGCCTAAATTCCTTTTAAAACTCATATCCCCATCTGCGGTAAAACTTCTCACCAGAGCCGGGGTTCAGTTTAAATTTCATCCCCTGTCATTGCTCCCTGCTTCAAGTTTTCTTTACATGATTGGCTTTTCTTCCTTCGTATTTCTTGGAATTATCCTGTGGAAGAGAAAATGGACAAGGGAGGAATACCTCCTTCTTGCCCGGGCAATAATCCTTACCGGGCTGGTCCAGTCCCTTTTCTCAATCCTGAAATTCGCAGGAAAATCCCGGAGGGTCTTTGTAGTCTGGGGACCTTATACCATTTTTCCCTCAGGTACCCTGAGGAACCCGGACCACCTTTCTGCCCTCCTTGAGATAACACTGCCGGTGGCCCTGGGCTATCTCATCTACAAAATCAAAAGGGACGGCATAGGCTTTTTCCTGCGGTCATGGGAGTTTGTTCTCCTGGTCTCTCCCATTTTCATCCTGGGAGGAATATTCCTGTCAGGTTCCAGGGCCGGGCTTGCCGCCACCTTCCTCTCCCTTTACGCCTTTGCCCAGATACTCGTCCAGAGAATTTCCCATACCGGATACAGGAGAGGATATCGTCAGATTTTTCTCCTTTTCCTGGCAGTTATTCTCATTCTCGGGGGTCTCTTCACTTTCAAAAAGGGGGTTCCTGCAGTAAGGCACAAAATATGGTCCCTTTCCCTGAAGGCATTTTATTCCTATCCGGTCTTCGGTTCAGGTATGGGCACCTTCCCGGACCTCATAGAAACCTACAGGAAGGAGCCGGAATTCACGGCACTTATTGAACACGCCCACAACGATTACCTGGAAATCCTTACGGAAGCCGGGATAATGGGAGGATTTCTCCTTTTTTACCCTCTCCTTATGGTTTTTTACCGCACATACAAGGAATGGGAGACAAGGAGATATCCCCTGGTTAAATATGTGGGAGCAGGTCTTATATCTTCGGTTATAGCCGCCGTATTCCATTCCTTTTTTGATTTTCCCCTGAGGGTCCCGGTCATATCACTGCTCTTCGTTTTATCCTTTTCCGCAGCATCCACCATAATTCATCTCAGGAGAAGAAGATAATGAAAAAAAAGGCGGTAATGGTCATGGTCCTGCTCTTTCTTTCAGCGGCCCTGGGAATTCTGTGCTTTTTCCCTGCAAGGAATCTTTTAAACTACAAGGCCCAGTACCTTGAAGGAATAAAGGCCAAGGGCAAAGAAAGGGAAATTTACGCAGAGAGAGTGGTTAAACTAAATCCCCTTTTCCCTCACGGACATCTGCTCCTCGCCTCCGTCTATCTGGCCCGTCCCGAGGAATTTAAAAGGGCCATGAGAGAAATTGACATAGCCGTTGCCTTAGGGCCTTACAGGCGTGGAATTTCCTGGAACGCCTTCAAAACATACCTCAGCCTGTGGCCCTTCCTTTCCAGTCAGGAAAAAAAGGCGGCCCT
>JALVRF010000014.1 GCA_027025175.1 Candidatus Aminicenantota bacterium
GTTTTCCAGAGCAACGCATATTCTCTAAAGCCCCTGACCCTGGAGGAGGCCATAGCCGAAATGGAAGAAAGGGGAGAGGACCTGCTCGTTTACAGGAATTCCAGCAATCATAAGGTGAATGTGGTCTACAGGAAAGGAAACGATTATTACCTGGTTGAGCCAGATTTCTAATGCAGGTACATACCCTATTGTCTCCGGATCTCATCCTCCTGAACCTTAAGGCCACCACTGTGGAGGAAGTGCTGAAGGAAATTTCCAGGTTTATGGAGGAAAGGGGGGCGGTAAAAAACGGTAAAAAACTATTTCAGAGGCTTATGGCCAGGGAGAAACTGGGAAGCACTGCCCTGCCTGGAGGTATTGCTGTTCCCCACTGCAAGATGGAAGAACTGGACTCCCCTGTTCTTTCCCTTGCCATATCACCTCAGGGGGTGGACTTCAATTCGCCGGATGGCAAACTTACCCACATTTTCTTTACCGCTGTCTCCCCTATCTCTCCTCTTAACCTTCATCTCCAGGTTCTTGCTGCCATTGCAAAACTCGCCAGAAAGGGCAAGAAATCCCTGGTGGAAAAACTGCTGGATGCTAAAACGCCGGAAAGAGCCTACGAAATTATCCGGGACGAGGAAATTCAGGAAGGCAATGAAGAATAGCCTGCCTCTTGTGAGATTCCTTATGGAAAACGCCGACATTCTGGAGTTGGTCTATCCTGAAGAATTACAGGTCCTACAGGGGGAAATAAAATGCGGCATACTCCAGAGGCCAGGTCTCATACTTGCGGGGGTCAGGGAAACCTTCAGGCCCTGGGCTGTCCAGTTCTTCGGCGAAGAGGAAACTGCTTATCTCCGTTCTCTAAAGGAGAAGGCACTAAGAGAAACCCTGGAACAGTATCTATCCCTGGGGCCTGTGGCGGTTATAATTCAGAGAAAGGAATTATTGGAATCAATAATTGAGCATTTTAAAAGGAACTCAGTCCCCCTTTTTCTTTGTCAAACTCAGAACTGCTATGAAAAAATAAACCGGTACTTACACTGGCAACTTTCCGAAAGAAGGACTGTGCACGGGGAACTCCTGGGCATATACGGACTGGGGGTTCTAATAACAGGCGAGAGCGGAATAGGAAAAAGCGAAATAGCCCTTGAACTCATAACCAGGGGCCACATGTTCGTGGCCGATGACCTGGTAGAAGTACTGAGGCTACCGGAAGGGAAAATTGTGGGGAAAGCCCCTGACAGAGCCAGGGGTTTCATGGAGGTAAGGGGACTGGGGATAATAAGCGTAAACGATATATTCGGGGGAGCACTTTTACCCTTTTCCCCCATAGACCTGATCCTGGAGTTGATTCCCTTTAAAAGGGAAATGGAAAGACTATCGGTGGAGGAAGAAAAGGAAGATCTCCTGGGAGTGGAAATTCCCAAGTTCAAAATCCCTGTGGCTGCGGGGAGAAATATTGCCAATCTGATAGAAGTGGCAGTCAGGCTTTTCTTGCTTAAATCCTCAGGGGAAAAACCATTAGAAGAACTCCTGAGAAGGATTCAGCAACCATGAAACCATATGTGGTAATAATAACCGGAATGAGTGGCTCCGGCAAAACCACATATCTCAAGGCCCTGGAGGATGCAGGTTTCTATGCCATGGACAATATGCCCATAGAGATGATTCCCAGGATAATCTCACATATTTCCAGAAATAATCCAGAGATAAGGAGATTCGCCCTGGTTGTGGATGTACGGGAGGAAGGATTCCAGAAAAAATTCTCCTGGCTTCTCGATAAACTATCCAGTTCAAGCAGGTTGCATGTGGTATTTCTGGACTGCAGGGATGAGGAACTCACCAGAAGGTTCAAAATCATGAGGAGAAAACATCCCTTAGAAGATGGAAAAGATCTTGAAGGAGCCCTCAGGGAAGAAAGGGCTCTTCTGGAAGAGGTTCGGGAAAGAGCCGAAACTGTGATAAATACCACCGGAATTAGTCCGGGAATGCTGCGAAAAATGGCCGTAGAGGTGCATCTGAAGGGAAGGGGAAAGAGAATAATACTAATGAGTTTCGGTTTTTCGTCCGGCATTCCCCAGGAGGCTGACTTCGTCTTTGACCTCAGAGCCCTGCCCAACCCTTACTGGGATGAGAGGTTGAGGCCCCTCACAGGGACTGATAGCGAAGTAAAGGATTTTCTTATATCCCAGAAGGAGGTTAATACATATCTCTCCTCCCTTAAAACCTTCCTCAGCACCACCGTTCCCATAATGTTTGAGGACGGTAGATTCCATCTGGTAATTGCCCTGGGTTGCACTGGCGGGAGACACAGGTCGGTATTTTTTGTAGAAGAACTGTATAATTGGTTTGTAAACCATTGGAGGGATTACGAAGTGGAGAAAAAGCACCGGGAGATAGAAGGAAAATGATAGGAGGAGTCATCATTACCCATGGATATCTGGGAGCCACCCTGCTTCAGGTGGCGGAGAAAATCATAGGGAAAAAACTTTCCATGCCTGTAATTTCCATTGACTGGAAGGATGGGGTAAGTCAGATCGGCAAAAAAGAGCAGGAAATTAAAGCGGCCATAGAGAAGGAAAACCGTGGGAAAGGGGTGGTAATATTTACGGACATCTTTGGGGGAACCCCAACCAATCTCTGCGTATCACTGCTCAAATCCATGGATGTGGAAATAATAACCGGGCTAAACCTTCCCCTTCTCCTTAAGTTTCTCTCTGAAAGGGATAAGATGCCCTTTCAGGATTTAACCAGGGCACTGGTAAAAAGGGGAAAGGAATCCATAGGACGGATACGGGATTTTCTGGAATAATGGTGGAGAAGGAAACTGTTCTTGTCAATAAACTTGGGATGCACGCCCGGGCTGCCACCAAACTGGTCCAGTTGGCCCAAAAATTCAAAAGCAAAATAGTGGTGATGGTGAACGGCATGGAGGCCGATGCCAAGTCCATCCTTGGACTTCTAATCCTGGCGGCTCCCGTGGGAACGAAGATAAAAATCCGGGCAGAAGGCGAAGACGAAAAGGAAGCAGTGGAGGCCATCGTAAAACTTATTGAGGACAGATTTGGAGAGGAAGAATGAAGGTATTAAGGGGCCAGGCGGTGGTGGGTGGGATCGGAATAGGAAAGGCCCGTTTCCTGAGGAGGGGTAAGAGGTTATCCCCTCCCAAAATCATAAAGGGAGAAGAGGCGGAACAGATTATTCGCCTGGAGAGAGCCATAGAGAAAACCAGGAAGGAACTTGAGGAATTAAAAGCCCACATAGAGGAAACCCTGGGCAAAGAACATGCCCTTATTCTTGACGCCCAACTTCTCATTCTTCAGGACAAAAAACTCCTGGACGAACTCGCTGAACGAATACTAAAAAATCTTGACAGTGCCGAGCGGGCCATAAAAAACCTCATAGAAAAATACCACGGTATTTTTTCCCAGGTAGAGGATTACCACATAAGGGAAAAGGTCCACGATATTGAGGATATACTGAGAAGGATAGAAAAAAACCTGGGGGAGGAAGCCAGGGAAGAGAACTGGGATGGCTCAGTGGTGGTAGCGAAAAATATTTTCCCATCTGAAACCGCCCATATAATCTCCAGAGGAAAGCCCGAAGCCTTTGTCCTTGAGTTCGGGGGGGAAACATATCACGCAGTTATTCTTGCAAGGGCCTACGGAATACCCACAGTAGTTGGAATTGAAAATGTGGAAACAGAGATAAGAGAAGGGGAAGAGGTGGTGGTTAATGGCGACGAAGGGATTGTGATAGTCTCCCCTTCCAGATTTCAGATATCAAATTATGTGGAACTCAAAAAAAGTTTGCAGGAAGAAAGGGCCAGGCTGAATGAATTACTTCTTGAGCCCAATGAGACCCTGGATGGAGAAAAATTTTCCCTTTTTGTAAACATTGAGTTTCCAGCCGAGGCAGAACTGATCTCCCGGGAAGTTGTTGAGGGTATAGGTTTATTCAGAAGTGAATATTTACTTCTTATGAACCAGAGGGTCCCTCCCGAAGAAGAACAATACGAAATTTACACGGCGCTTTCGGAAAAATTTAAATGGGTGATAATAAGGCTCTTTGATCTGGGGGCAGAGAAAAAAATAGCCGATCTTCCCTTCCATGAGGAAGAAAACCCTGCCATGGGCGAGAGGGGCATAAGGTATCTGTTCTCCCACAGGGACCTGCTCTATCCTCAGGTAAGGGCCATCCTCAGAGCCTCAGCCCACAGAAAAAACATAAAACTCATGGCACCCATGGTTACCAACATAAAGGAAATAAAGAACCTCCTCATGGTGGTTGAGGATGTTAAGGGACAACTCAGGATGGAAAAGAAGCCTTTCCACCAGGACCTCCCGGTGGGGGTAATGGTGGAAGTTCCTTCCCTGGCCCTTATGGCGGACAGGGTGAGCAAAATAGTGGACTTTCTCAGCATAGGGACCAACGACCTTACCCAATACATTTTCGCCGCAGACAGGGCCAATGAAAGGGTTTCCCCCCTGTGCAACCCCCTGGACCCGGCCTTCCTGAAACTTCTCCGCTTCACCATAAAAAAAGCCCAGGACCAGGGGAAGGAAATAGCCGTTTGCGGAGAAATGGCCTCCAGACCCATTCATGCCCTTTCCCTCCTTGGTTTAGGCCTGAGGGAATTTTCGGTATCCCCGGCCATGCTCCCTGTAATTAAGAGAGTCTTATCCTCGGTAGAAGCACAGGTTATCAGGAAAAAAATAAACTTCGCCCTCAGGCTTTCGGACGGACAGGAACTGGAGGAATACCTGAGAGGTGAAATAGAAAAAATCTATCCTGAAATTTACCGATGGATAAGGAGGATATGCCATGAAAAAAACAGAAAAACCCTGGGGATATGAACTTCTCTTCGCCTTAACCCCATATTATGCGGGAAAGGTTTTATTTATAAAGAAAGGTTATCGTTTATCCCTTCAATACCATAAAGAAAAAGATGAAAGTTTTCTCTTATGGCAAGGGAAAATGCTTTTCATCTATGAGGAAAACGGTGAAATGAAGGAAAAAATTATGGAACCTATGGACAGTTTCCACATTCCCCCGGGTATGAAACACCGGATGGCTGCCATGGAGGACTGCTATGTTTTTGAAGTTTCCACTCCCCACCTGGAGGATGTGGTAAGGCTGGAGGACGATTACGGAAGGGAGGATTGACCTTTTCCTGAGTTTCACTTAGAATTAAGTGAGAACTTAATAAAACAAGGAGGACTAAAATGGCTTTCTTAACAGGGGAAGTGACCTATTCAAGAGGGCTTGAAGGAGTGGTTGCGGCCATCACTTCCATAGCCGCCATAGATGGGGAAGAGGGGAAATTAGTTTACCGGGGAATTCCCATTGAACTCTTAGCGGAAAAATCTAATTTTGAGGAAACTGCCTATCTTCTCTGGTTTGGCGATCTTCCCAAAAAAGATGAACTGGAAAATCTAAAGAGGGACCTGGTGGAACACAGGGAAATTCCCCGATTTCTGGTGGATTGCCTTAAGGGAGCTCCCAAAGATACCCATCCCATGGAAATCCTCAGGACCTGCGTTTCCATGCTTGGTTGCTTTGACCCTGACAAGAACGACAACTCCCGGGGAGCCAATATAAGAAAGTCCATAAGGCTAACCGCTCAGATGCCGACCATCGTGGCATATTACAGCAGACTCAGAAGGGGATTAGATCTTGTTCACCCGGATCCTAAACTCTCCCACGCCCAGAACCTTTATTATATGCTTACCGGAGAGGTCCCAAACGAGGAAATCTCAAAACTCATGGATGTAATCCTTATTCTCCACATGGAACACGGCATGAATGCCTCAACCTTCGCCGCCATGGTGGTAGCCTCCACCCTTTCCGACATGCACTCCTCCATCTGCGCTGCCATAGGCGCCCTTAGGGGTCCCCTTCACGGAGGAGCCAACGAAAGGGTTCTGGAAATGCTTCAGGAAATCGGCACCGTAGAAAATGTGGAGCCCTATATCCTTAATGCCCTCAAAGAACACCGCAGAATCATGGGATTTGGCCACAGGGTTTACAAGGCCTATGACCCCAGGGCCAGGATTTTAAAGGGATACGCTGAAAGACTATCCAGGGAAAAGGGAGATACCAGGTGGTTAGAAATTGCGGAAAAGATAGAAGAGATAATGATAAGGGAAAAGGGGAAGAAGGGCATCTTCCCCAATGTGGATTTCTATTCGGGGATAATTTACAACCTCCTTGGATTTCCCAAGGAGGTATTTACCCCCATATTTGCCATAGCCAGGGTGGTTGGCTGGACCGCCCATGTTCTTGAATATCTGCAGGCCAATAGAATATTCAGGCCCAGGGCCATTTACAATGGTCCCCTGGATGTGGAATACATACCCATTGACAAGAGGTGAATTATGGGAAAAACCTTAGCGGAAAAAATTCTTTCCGAACATGTGGGTCGGGATGTAAAGCCCGGCGAGTTAGTGGTTGTGCCGGTGGACGTGGCTCTGGTTCAGGATGGAACCGGGCCCCTTACGGTTCAGGGCTTTGATAAGATGGGCTTCAAGGAGGTAAAGGTTCCCAAGGCCATCCTTTTCATTGACCATGCGGCCCCATCGCCCAGAAAGGAACTTTCCAATGCCCACAACATCCTCAGGGAATTCGCCAAGAGAACCTCTGCGGTGGTCTCAGATGTGGGAGAGGGAATAAGCCACCAGATAATAGCGGAAAAATACATAAAACCAGGGGATGTGCTCACCGGAGCAGATTCCCACACCTGTACTGCTGGGGCCTTAGGAGCCTTTGCCACAGGAATGGGCTCCACGGACATCGCCTTAGCCTTTGGCCTGGGAAAGGTCTGGATGAAGGTTCCCGAAACCTACCGCTTTATTCTTAAGGGCAATCTCCCTGAAGGGGTCTATTCCAAGGACATAATTCTCCACATTATCGGGACCATAGGGGCAGATGGAGCCACCTATAAGGCCATGGAATTTCAGGGGGAAGTGATAGAGGCGCTTTCCCAGGAAGCCAGGCTTACCATATCCAATATGGCGGTGGAGGCAGGGGCCAAGGCTGGTCTCATACCCACCGATGAGAAAACCAGGGAATTTCTGGTCTCCCATGGAAGGGAGGGGGACTACAGGGAAATCAAACCCGACCCCGACGCCGTATACGAAAAGACCTTTGAAATAGATGTTTCAAAACTGGAACCCGTGGTTTCCTTTCCCCACACGGTGGACAATACAAGGAGCATAAGCGAGGCCAGGGGCATCAAAATAAACCAGGTATTTATCGGCACCTGCACCAATGGAAGGATAGAGGACCTCAGGATAGCAGCCTCCATTCTCAAGGGAAGGGAGAAACATCCTGATGTCAGGTTAATAGTAATTCCTGCCTCAAGAAATGTATTTATGAAAGCCCTGAAAGAGGGCCTTATAGACATATTCATCCAGGCCGGCGCCGCGGTCCTTGCTCCAGGTTGTGGTCCCTGCGTGGGTGTTCATGAGGGGGTTCTCGGAGACGGAGAGAGGGTCCTTTCTACTCAGAACAGGAACTTCCGGGGTAGGATGGGCAACCCCAATGCGGAAATATTCCTTGCCTCTCCAGCCACCGCCGCCGCCTCGGCTATAGCCGGGGAAATAGCCGACCCAAGAGATTATCTGCAATAAGGAGGAAAAAATGATTATAAAGGGAAAGGTATGGAAATTTGGTGATGATATATCCACAGACCATATAGCCCCTGGAAGGTATTTCCACCTGAGGACCAACCTGCCGGAACTGGCGAAACACGTACTTGAAGATGCCAGGGAAGACTTCGCTTCAAAGGTTCAGCCCGGGGACATAATAGTGGCCGGAAGAAATTTCGGGTTGGGTTCCTCCAGGGAACACGCCCCTAGAATCATAAAACTAGCCGGGGTTGGATGCGTAATTGCCAAAAGCTTCGCCAGGATTTTCTACAGGAATTCCATAAATGTGGGATTACCCCTGGTGGAGATAAAACAAACCGATGAAATAGACGAGGGAGATATCCTTGAAGTTGATCTGAGGGAGGGAATAGTAAAAAACATAACCAAGGGAAAGGAATACAAATTCGTCCCCATGCCGGAATTCATGCTCAAAATAATAGAGGAAGGGGGAATAGAGGAATACATAAAGAAGTACGGAGATTACCAACTTTAAAGGAGAGGAAAGATGGCAGAAAAGATACGGGTAGAGAATGGAAAAATTGTGGTTCCCGACGAACCCATAATCCCCTTCATAGAAGGCGATGGTATAGGACCGGATATAATGTCCGCCTCCATGGTGGTCTGGAACGCAGCGGTGGAGTTCGCCTACGGTGGAAGGAGAAAGGTCCACTGGAAGGAGATATATGCCGGGGAAAAGGCGTATAAATTGAAGGGAGAACATCTTCCTAAGGAAACCATAGATGCCATAAGGGAACACATCATCGCCATAAAGGGCCCGCTTACCACACCGGTGGGCGGAGGTTACCGGAGTTTGAATGTTACCCTTAGGCAGGTTCTTGACCTTTATGCCTGCGTCAGGCCGGTGAGGTGGATCAGAGGCGTTCCCTCTCCAGTAAGGAGGCCCGAACTACTCGATGTGGTAATCTTCAGGGAGAATACCGAGGATGTTTACGCTGGAATAGAATGGCCCATGGGGAGCCAGGAGGCTAAGAAGATAATTAAGTTCCTCGGGGAGGAATTGGGGGTTGAAATAAGAGAAGATTCGGGAATAGGCATAAAGCCCATTTCAGAATTTGCCACCAAGAGGTTGGTGCGTAAGGCCATCCAGTATGCTTTAGAAAACGGCAGGAAAAGCGTAACCCTGGTTCATAAGGGAAACATAATGAAATACACCGAGGGGGCCTTCAAGGAATGGGGGTACGAGGTTGCCAGGGAAGAATTCGAAGATAGGGTTATTGCTGAGTCCGAAATTCATGGGGAGGTTCCTGAGGGGAAAATAGTCATCAAGGACAGAATAGCTGACAACATGTTCCAGCAAATTTTAACCAGGCCCGCGGAATACGATGTTATAGCCCTTCCTAACCTCAACGGTGATTATCTCTCAGACGCCGCCGCTGCCCAGGTGGGAGGACTGGGAATGGCCCCTGGAGCCAATATAGGGGATTACATAGGACTTTTTGAGGCCACCCACGGAACCGCTCCAAAATACGCAGGGCTGGATAAGGTAAATCCCGGTTCCCTTCTCCTTTCTGGAGCCATGATGTTCAGGTACATGGGCTGGGAGCAGGTGGCGGACCTTATAGAAAAGGGAATGGAAGCAGCAATAATGGACAAAAAGGTAACCTATGATTTAGCAAGGCATATGGAGGGGGTTGAACCCATAAAAACTTCCCAATTTGCCAGGGAAATCGTAAATAGAATGGAAAATTTATAGGAGGGAAAATGAAATGCCCTAATTGCGGCAAGGAGGTTTCAGGGGAATTCAGGTTTTGTCCCCATTGCGGCTATCCCCTTAAAGAAGAGGAGGCGGAATATTACGAGAGGATGGCCAGGAAACTTCGGGCCATGGGGAAATTAAAGGATGCCGCCGCCTATTGTGAAAAGGCCGCCAGACTCAAGCCCAACGAATACTCCCACAAAAACCTGGGGGAAATTTACTACCTTATGGGCTCCCTTCATAAATCCATGTATCACCTTCGCAGGGCCATTGATATGAGACCAGACTTCACCGATGCCCATTACGCTCTGGGCATTACATATTACAGAGCCGGGATGATAGACGAGGCCATAAGGGAACTGGAGAAAACCCTTGAATTAAATCAGGAATTTCTCATGGCCCATTACTGGCTGGGAGTTGCTTATTACCATATGGGAGACCTGGAAAAATCCATAGAACAATTTAGAAAACTCCTGGAGAAAAATCCCGAGTCTGCCATAGCAAATTATCAACTGGGAATATCCCTTTCTGCCCTGGGGAAATACGAAGAGGCCATAAAACACTTTGAGAAAATGGCGAAAATAGAGCCCAATCACGCAAGCCTCTTCTATCACCTGGGCAATGCCTACTATCAGGTTCACGACCTGGAAAAGGCCAAAAAGGCTCTAAAAAAGGCCATTGATCTCAATCCCAGGGATGAGCGGGCCAGAAAACTTTACTCCCTTCTAACAGAAGGATGAAGAGCGGCAACCTCGCCCGGGCAATCCTTTCTTCCCCCGTCCCCGATGAAGAAATTGCGGTGTTTTACGAAGGAAGAGGGATAACATACGGGGAACTAAAAAAAAGGATAAGGAGACTTGGGGCGTCTTTGAGAAGGGCAGGGGTGAAGGAAGGTGTTCATGTGGCCGTGGTTTTCCCCAATTTCCCGGACTTCATCTATTCCTACTTCGCCATCCTCGCTGCCGGGGGAGGGGTGGTTCCGGTAAATCCCCTCTTCAAGCCATACGAGATGAATTACATTCTAACCCATTCCGACGCCAGGATGGTTCTTTACTCCAAGTTTTTTGAAGCCACAGTCAAAGAAGCTCTTCCCGAAGGAGTTCTTGCCGCAGATGACCTGGTCCTTTCCCAGTGGATGGCGGAAGAAGAGGAAATTTCCCCGGTAAATAAAAAAACAAACGACCTTGCGGTAATAATGTATACATCCGGAACCACCGGAAGGCCCAAAGGAGCAATGCTCTCCCATGGAAACCTGCTGGCTGACTCAGAGGCAGTAATTGAAGGTTTAAAACTGGAAAGGGAAGATGTCATGCTCACGGTTCTTCCCCTCTTCCATTCCTTCGGAGCCATGGTGGGAATGATTTCACCACTGAGAAAGGGAGCGAAAACAGCCCTGCTTACGAAATTTACCCCCGAGGGGACAATAAAGGCCATAAAACAATACGGGGTGACCATTTTTCCTGCGGTTCCATCCATGTTCGCTTTACTTAACCGGGTAAAGGACCTCTCCCGCCAGGACATACCTTCCCTGAAATACTGCATAAGCGGAGGGGCTCCGCTTCCCTTGGAGGTTATGGAGGAATTTGAAAGGAAGTTCGGAGTTCCTATCTATGAGGGGGACGGCCCCACCGAATGCAGTCCGGTAACCAGCGTAAACCCCATAGGGGGAAAAAGGAAACCAGGCTCCATAGGGCTTCCCGTGAAAAATGTGAAGATGGAGATCGCTGATGATAAAGGAAACTTTCTTCCCCCGGGAGAGATAGGGGAAATCGTGGTAAAGGGACCCAATGTTTTTCTGGGTTATTACAAGGACCCGGAGGCAACTGCGGAAGCCTTTTTCGGCCAATGGTTCAGGACAGGGGACTTGGGGAAAAAGGACGAGGAGGGCTATTTTTACATAATAGACAGAAAAAAGGATATGATCATAGTGGACGGATTCAATGTTTATCCCAGGGAAATAGAGGAACTCCTTTATAAACTTCCGGAAATAGCGGAAGCAGCGGTGGTGGGAAAACCCCATCCTCTCCACGGGGAGATCCCTGTAGCCTTCATCGCTTTGAAGGAAGGGGCCAGATGGGATGAGGATAGGGTTAAGGAATACCTAAGAAAACATCTGGCCGGATACAAAATACCCAGGAAATTCTATATTCTGGAAAGCCTTCCAAAGACGCCTACCGGAAAAATTTCCAAAGTGGCCCTCAGGAGGAAACTTGAAGATAATCTTTGAAGGAAGGGAAGTGGAAATTCCTGAAAGGAAAATTCGGGTGAAGGAACTTCTCAAAAAACTGGGAGCAGACGAGATTTACTTCCTGGTGGTTGACCTCGAGAGGGGAAAACTTTTAACCAACGACCGGGTGGTAAAGGAAGGGGACAGGATAGAAATTCGCTCCACCCTCTCCTGGGGATAATTACCTTAAAACCAAAGGAGTGGGAATCTTATTTAAAAGAACCTTCCCATTTTTCTTCCCCCAACCTATGGGGTATCCCCTGTGGTAAACCGGGATGTATTCCAGTTCAGAGTCCGGGGAAAGGAGGTTCTCCCCTGAAGCGAATCTAAGCGCCGCCTCCTCGTCCAGCTCCAGGGCGACGCTGCGAAACAGGTGAGGAAAAGCCATGAGAAGGGCATGGGTGGGACGCATTTTTCCCCCGGAATATACCCTTACCGCCTTTACCCCAACGCGGTTGAAAACAGCCCTTGAGAAAATGGGGGAGAAGTCCTGGGAATGATACCAGATGTGGTCCCCGGAGAGGAAAAACCTGCCCTCCCGGAAGAACTCCCCCGCTCCATAGGGTTCAAAGAACTTCACCAAGGCATCCCTGGCTCCCTTATCAATCTCCCTCCCCAGAACCCTTCCCTCGGGAACTCTTCCCCTCCTTACCGAAGAAGGCAGGGTTTCCTGGAGTTTCCTCAATTTGAAAATGGTAAAGGCCTCGGTGTCGTTAAGAAAGGGCCATATTCTGGCTATCTTTCTTACCTCAGGATGAAATCTCTGCCCCTCAAATTCCCTTACCCCCTCCATGGTCTTAAGCCCTGGAAGTTTCACCTCCTCCACCTCCACCTGGCCAGGGAAGGCCTCCAGGGCATAGGTTAGGATGGCCTCGTTTTCCTCCGGGGTCATGGTGCATGTGGAGTAAACAAGCACCCCTCCCGGTCTCAGGGAATGTATGGCTGAAACTATAAGGGATTTTTGAACATTCTGGGCCCTCCTTATGTAGGAAAGGTTCCAGTATTTTTTAAAAAAACTCTCGTCCTTTCGGGTGCTTCCCTCCGCTGAACAAGGGGCATCCAGGAGAACCCTGTGGAAGAAATTGGGAAACCTCCAGCCAAAGGTATTTCCCCTCAAAATACTAACTGCGGAATTTACCACCCCCATCCTCTCCAGGTTTCCCACCAGAACCTTTGCCCGGTAAAGAAGGGGCTCGTTGACCACCAGGATTCCCTCCCCTTTCATGAGGGCCGCTAAATGGGTGGACTTCCCGCCCGGGGCAGCGGCCATGTCCAGGACGAATTCCCCGGGCTCAGGGGCCAGAAGTTCAGGGGGGGCCATAGAGGAAGCATCCTGGATGTAATAGAGGCCCATCATGTGAAAAACCAGTTTTCCCGGAGAGACTTCTCCCTCCACCCAGAACCCTGTAGGGCACCAGGGAACGGGTTTCAATTCATATCCCCGCTCCCTAAGGAGGGCACTGAGTTTTGCCGGGGAAATTTTGAGGATATTGGTTCGCAGGGCTCGTCTCAGCGGAAGAAATACGAATTTTACCAGTTCCTGAAGGAGTTCTTCGCCAAGAATTTCCCTGTATCGGGAAAGGAAATCCCGGGGAATTTCACCCATTTCTCTTTCCCAGAGGGGGCTTTCCCACGGGATAATACTCAAATCCCAAGGAAGCCAGTTTTCTCCCTTCCAGGAAATTCCTCCCGTCAAAGATGATGGGGGTTTCCATAAGATCCTTTATTTTCTTCCAGTCAAGGTTCTTGAATTCTTCCCATTCGGTTATAAGGGCCAGGGCGTTGGCCCCCCGGGCAAGGGAATAAGGCTCAGGGGAAAGCTGGAGGGAAGGAATAACCCTTTTAGCGTTCTCTCCTGCCACGGGATCGTATGCCTTAATCTGAGCCCCTTCCTCCATAAGAAGTTTTATTATCTTTAAACTGGGGGCTTCCCTGACATCGTCGGTATTGGGTTTAAAGGAAAGCCCCAGTATACCTATTGTCTTGCCCTTCAGGTTCCATATAACCTTCTTTATCTTCTTTAAAAACCTGGCTGGCCTCTCCAGGTTTATCCTTTCCACCTCCTTAAGAAGGGAAAAATCCACCTGATTTTCCTCAGCGATCCTGTAAAAGGCCTTTATGTCCTTTGGAAAACAACTACCTCCGAATCCCACCCCCGCCTTGAGGAATTCCTTCCCTATCCTGGGGTCCAGGCCCATGCCTTCAGCCACCATTTCCACATCAGCCCCCACCGCTTCGCAAAGGTCCGCCACCATGTTTATAAAGGAAATTTTGGTGGCAAGGAAGGAATTGGAGGCGTGTTTTATTATCTCGGCAGTTTTAACATCGGTGTAAATTATGGGAACCTTAAAATCCCTGTAAAGTTGCCCCATTATATCCCTGGCCCTCTGGGTTTCTGCCCCAATAACTATCCTGTGGGGATGGAGGAAATCAGAAAGGGCGGTCCCCTCCTTTAAAAACTCGGGATTGCTTACCACGTCAAAGGGGACCTCCTTTTTTCTGTAAAGGTTAATGGTCCTTTTTATCCAGTAAGCGGTGTGGACGGGAACCGTGCTCTTTTCCACTATAAGTCTGTAGTCCTGCATCTCTTCAGCGATGAACCTGGCCACCTCCTCCACCTGGGAAAGATCAGCGCTACCATCGGGGAGGGAAGGAGTTCCCACGCAGATAAATATCACCTCCGCCTCCCTTACCACCAGGGCGGGATCCGTGGAAAAAGAAAGCATCTCGCGACGCCTCTCCAGAATATCCTGGGCCCCTGGTTCAAAATAGGGAACCTTTCCCTGCCTAAGGAGTTCTATTTTGGTTTCATCCTTGTCCACGGCGAATACCCGATGTCCCTTACTGGCAAAGCCCAGAGCCGTGGTAAGCCCTACATAGCCAACTCCGAAAACTCCTATTTTCATGCAGAAATTATATATGTTTTCCACTACTTTCCAAACCCCGAGGAAATTGCTAAAATAATTTTCCTGGGTTGGGCAAGGGAAGGTGGTGAAAAGCCACCGCTGCCCCCGCAGCTGTAACCGGGGACGAAACCCACAAAGGGCCACTGTCCCTTCCCGAGAAATCGGGGGGATGGGAAGGCGTGGGGAGTAGGACGATCCGGGAGCCAGAAGACCTACCAGCCCGGGCCTTCAGCTCCATCTTCGGAGGGGGGATGGAGTGGTGACGGTTCCCCTCCTAAAAACAAAAGGAGGTTTTCTATGAAAAAACTTCTCGTCCTGCTCCTTTCTGGATTCCTTTCCTTCGCAGGAGGGGTTAAAAAGGAGAAGAAGGAAAACAGGGAGAAAATCCTCAGGCAAGAAATTGTGGTTGTGGCTGAAAAAACCCGGGTTCCCCTGCTCTCCCTGGCCAATTCAGTGGAAATCCTCAACTCCCGGGACCTCAAGAGGTTTCAATCCCAGGACCTTAAAGAAGCCATGTTTCTCCTTCCCTCCACCTATACCCCGTCCTACAATACCCATGGGATTGTGGCTTCTTCCTTCATACGGGGAGTATCTTCCTCCCGGGGCCTTTTTTCCATTGAGGGGATTCCCCTGCTGGACCCCAATACTTATACCCTTCCCCTGGATACCATTCCCGCTTTCTTCCTTTCCTCTGTGGAAACGGTAATGGGCCCTCAATCCAGTCTGTGGGGAGAAGGGGCCATGGGATTTGCCACATTCATGTCCCTGGACAACGAACCCACATCTTCGTTCCGGGTAATGGCCGGAGGTATGTCCACCCTTTCCTTAGAGGGAAAGGCGGGCTTAAGCCAGGGTAACCTATCGTTAAAGGCCGGGTATAGTTACTTCAACACTGCCGGCGTTGCTGATAACAATCGTTACAAGAGAAATTCTGTCTATTTCTCCTCCTCGTATTCCCTTTCCACCATAAATTTCAGACCCTTCGTAATTTACACCAATCAACTGGGTTACATTCCTTTTATCATGCGAGGAGTTCCAGCAAAGGATAGAAGGGCAAGGGACAAATTGCTTCTGGCCTCTGTTCCCGTAATTCTGAAATTCAGGAAAATTCGTTTGACCCTGGCTCCATTTTATTTCCGGAAAACCTATACTTTCGCTGACCCTAACGACCCCTGGGGCTTCACCAATTCCTCCACCGTGGTAAAGTCAAGGGGAATTTTCGCTCAGGGAGAGATTCCTTTAAAAGAGGGATTCAACCTGGTCTCAGGGCTGACATGGAGAAGGGAAAACCTGGAATCAAAAAACAATTTCAGGATAAATTACCTCAACCTGACTCCCTCCTATCTGGATTCCTGGATAAATCTGGTATACCGGAACAAAAAACTATTCCTTTCAGCAGGAGGGGGATATTCCCGCTCCTCCGGATACGGAGGGAAATTCTCCCCTAAAATTGCCGGGGCCCTGTGGCTGGGAAAAAGGGCAAAGGTGAGGGCTTCCTACTCTAAAGGCCTGCGCTTCCCATCTCCCTCGCAGACCACGGGGCTGTGGGGGAATCCGAACCTCCTGCCGGAACAGAGCGAGGGTTACGAGGGGGGAGTGGACTTCTTTCCCTTAAACGGCTTGCTTCTTTCGGTAACCGGTTTCAATACTAAGTTCACCCATTTGATAATCTTTGACTTCCCTTCCTGGAAATTTGCCAATGTGGGAAAGGCTGAAATTAGAGGTCTGGAATTCAAGGCTTCCGGTTCCATAAAAAACACCCTGTTTTCCCTTTCAATCCTGGACCTCTCCGCCATGGACCTTGTAAAGGACCAGGAACTTCTTCGCCGTCCTAAATGGCTGGTGAAA
Organism: Candidatus Aminicenantota bacterium; assembly: GCA_027025175.1. GTDB lineage: Bacteria > Acidobacteriota > Aminicenantia > S016-38 > S016-38 > JALSNJ01. Next base: position 16,336 of record JALVRF010000014.1, read on the forward strand.
TTTCTCGTGAGCAAAAACATTGCCACAAGGGCAACCGTATCCCTTTTCTTCATCTATGTGGGAAAAAGGAAGGATTTTGACGACCAGACATGGCAAACCGTGGAAAACCCGGCCTACTATCTCCTTAACCTATCGGCAAAATATTCCCTTTGGAAGGGCCTTCGAATCTTCCTTCGGGCGGACAACCTTCTCAACAAAAAATACGAGGATATATTCGGCTATCCCTCTCCGGGAAGAACCGTTTATTCGGGCCTTGAGTTCAATTTTTAATGTTAGAAGTTCAGAACATACGGCTTGAAATGGGAGGAAGGGAGATCCTGAGGGGGATCTCCCTCTCCCTTCCCATCCCCTCCCTTTATTGCCTTATGGGACCCAACGGGGCAGGAAAATCCCTTCTTCTTGAAATCATTGCCGGTCTGAGGAAACCCACTTCAGGGAGGGTGGTGTGGAAGGGGAAGTCAATTTTAGAACTATCACCGGCGGAAAGGGCCAGGAAACTGGGCTTTCTTCCCCAGAGGAGCGAGTTTTTCTCCCCTTTTCCCGTGGAGGAGGTGGTAAAAACCGGGTGTTTTGCCAAGCGAAAATGCGACGCTGAAAGGGCCATGGAGGAGGCTGGAGTTTTTCATTTACGCTCCAGGGAATTTACCTCCCTGAGCGAGGGGGAGAGGAAACTGGTCCTTATAGCTAAGGTGCTGGCCCAGGCGACGGAGCTCCTGCTTCTGGACGAGCCCGCCTCCAACCTTGACCTTTCCAATCAGGTTAAAATATACAGCCTTCTTTCTAAGATATCCCGGCAAAAGACCGTCCTCACCACGGAGCACAACATATTCCTTTCAGGATTCTGCAAGAGGATTTTCTTTATAAAGGAGGGGAAAATAATTGTCCAGGGAAGGACAGAGGAGGTAATGAATGGGAAAAACATTGAAAGGGTTTACGGGGCTGCTCCTGGTTTCCTTCCTTTTTCCCTTAACCCTGAAGGATTCCTTGGGAAGGAAGCATATATTAAAGCCCCCGGTAAGGAGGCTGGTTTCTCTCTCTCCGGCCATAACCGATGACCTTAAGGCAATAGGAGCGGAAAAACTAATAGCAGGAACCACCAGTTTCTCTCATATAAAAGGGGCAAAAAAACTGGGAGGAATCATTGACCCCAACATTGAGATGATATTAGCCCTTAAACCTGACCTGGTTTTAGTTATGCAACCTACACCTCTGAAACTTGTCTGGCAACTTGAATCCCTGGGCCCTGAGGTTTTTCCCATAAGGGAGCCGGGAAATCTCAGGGAAATTGCAGAGGTGGTCTTTCTCCTGGGGAAAATAACCGGCAGGGAGGAAAAAGCGAAAGCCGTGGGCAGGGGATTTTTAAATAAGGTAAAACCACTTCCTGTAAAAAAGGGGAAAATTTTCATAGGTTTTCCCTCCCCTCCCTTCTGGGCTGCCTGCGGGGAAACCTTCCTTGATGACCTTGCCCGAAGGGCTGGCTGGGAAAATGTCTGCAGGGGAAAGGGATGGAAGCCCATGAGCGGAGAGGAAATCCTGGCCTCCAGCCCTGACCTTCTGGTAATCCCGGCCAGAAGTGCAAAGGGCATCTGGAGGGAAAAATTTCCCTGGAGGAAACTGGAATCAGTTAAAAAAGGGAGAGTCCTCGCCTTTCCCCCTGACCTTCTTCTAAGGCCCACGGTTTCCTTAGTTGAAGTTTTTGATAAACTGGCAGAATACAGATGATCTGGTTAATTCTAATTTTGAGTTTTGCCTTTTATCTTCTTTCAGGACCTGGAAACCCCAGTTTCCCAATTTTAAGTTACCGTTTTTTCAGGGGAGTTTTCGCCCTTATCTCAGGAGCCTATCTTTCAGCCTCAGGGGTTCTCCTTCAGGCAGTTTTCAACAATCCCTTGGTGGAGCCTTACATCCTGGGGGTTTCCGCCGGGGCCTCCACAGGGGCCCTCTTGGCCATCTATTTCCTCGCCCTTTCTTCCCCCCTGTGGGTCTCTGGCCTTTCGTTTCTTTCTGCAGTGGCCTGCGTGGGCCTTGTTTTCCTCATCTCGGTAAAACTACATCCCTCAAGGGAAACCCTGCTTCTCGTGGGGCTTTCCATGGGAGCCTTTTTAACCGCCATAAATTCAATAATAATGCTGATTAAAAGTCAAAACCCCACCTCTGACTTAGTATTCTGGCTCCTTGGAAGCCTTTCAGGAATAAACCAGGAGGAAGTTCTAATACTTCTCCTCGGGCTGCCTTTTCTCGTATTCTCATTATTCCTTCACCGGCGCCTGGACCTTCTCCTCTGGGGAAGGGAAGCCGAGGCCATGGGGCTTGCCCTCTGGGAAACCAGGGCCCTGGTTCTTGTAATTTCCACGGTGCTTGCGGCCATCGTGGTATCCGAGGCAGGGGTTATCGGTTTTGTGGGCCTAATTTCCCCTCACATAGCAAGGAGGCTCTGGGGTTATCCCCACAGGAAACTCCTCCCGGGGGCCTTGGGCATAGGGGCCCTGGTTCTGCTCCTTTCTGACCTTCTCTCCAGGGTTCTCCTTTCCCCCTGGGAACTCCCTGTAGGCCTTATAACTGCCCTTATTGGCGCCCCACTCTTCCTCTACCTTACCCTCAGGAAATTTCAATGAGCGGAAGGTTTTATAGGTAACATAAAACTTTTTTCCTTGACCTTTTCGTCGTTTTGTAATAAAATAAATTTATAAAATAGCAGGGGGGATGAAATGAGAAAGTGGGTTTTGCCACTTTACCTTTCATTGTTGTTGTTCTTTGCTTCTTTCAATTTCCTTCCAGCAAATGCTCCCTGTAATTCTCCCGCTTGCCAGGCCTGTGTAGATGCTGGCCACCAAGCGGATGACCTCTGCACATTTCTGGCCCAGAGGGTAAGGTTAAGGGTCAGGGAAAGGTTCATTTTCACAGGACAAGTAGAAGGTCACGATGGGGCAGGCAACCTATTAAAACATTGCAAGAGAAATGAGGAGGATATTTGCAACATATCCAGCGGAACATGCACAGAGAAGGATGAAGGATGCGTGATTCCCCTTGTTTGTAGCGGGCGCAAAAAAATCAACACTACATGCAAATGGGGACAACATTGCGTAGGGGAATGGCAAAGATATGTCGTTGGGCAATGGGAGCCCATAGCAAACAAAACATGTATTTCCGCCATAACCCCATGGAGACCCACTGACTGTGATTGCATTTCCTGCACAAGCGGGTTTCAGGCCTTTTTCAAAGTTTGCTCGAAAAACGCTAACTTAGTTTCCATGAGCAAAAGACCTCTCACCCAGAGAGTAGATCCTGGATATATACATCACAAAGGATGGGAAGGAAAATGGTGGATTGACAAAGCCTATAGGTGTGGATTTTACTCTGAGCATCTTGACAGATGCGCCTATTCAGGCTTCGTCCTCCTGCAAACTAAAACAGGAAATTTCCGGGAAGGGAATCCTGATTACCAATGATAGGGGGGATTTCATGAGAAGGGTTTGCTCATTAATAATGTTTCTCGCCTTTTTTGCCCGAATATTTTCCGGGCTAAACCCTGAAACTGAACAATGGGTTATTCTAAGTTATAAATTAGACCCTCAGGAAAACCCCATAATGGTATCCGTAGTTAAAGCTTCTTCTTCTGACTTCTACCGGCACATTGAGAAACTAATAGGAAAGAATGGCTCTATCCCTGACCTTGGCCCCAGTTCTTTAGCCTTCCGTTGTTATTCCTCCACCGAAAAGATTTACCATTGGCTGATAAAACTCCCGGAAGATTTTGCTCCCTTGGTGAATGAGGCAAGTTTAAAATTAGAACCCCAAAATGTTGATATTTTAAGCCAGGGTCCTTTCTTTGGGTTTGCACGCCTGGAAACGGATTCTGCAGGATTTATAACAAAATTGGAGTTAATCTTCCTGGAGGAAAGCCTGAAAGAAAAGGAAGAGGTCTTAAGGCGATTACTTGAAAACAATCTGAGGATTGATTGGAGGTCTCCTGGTAAATTCGTTTTCTTCGTTTCCTTTAAGGTCCATTCTGGTAAAATTGAACTGGCAGGATGGCTTGGCTATAAGGGGGGAGAAAAATGAGAAGGAAAATAATTATTCTGTTCATAGCCGCCATTGCTCTTTTTTGCAGGGAACTTCCTCAGGGCTACCGCTACAGCCTCTCC
>JALVRF010000015.1 GCA_027025175.1 Candidatus Aminicenantota bacterium
AATCTGGTATACAGGTGACTCTGCCAATGCCCTTATGGCCCTTCCCAATCTTGTGGCCCTTCTATTCCTGGTCAATGTGGTGAGGAAAGAAACCGCCGATAAACTATACAGAAGAAACCTCTGGTGAAATAACAGAATTTTCTCTCAGAACATAATTAACTTTTCCATGGTGCTCGTGGGATTTTTATTCGGATTTTCCCCGAGCCTCCATGTAAATTTTGAGGAAGGAGTCCAGACTGTCCTTTATGCTTGCCAGGGTCCTGGTCCACTCCTCAAGTTCCTTTTTTCCTTTTTCTGTGATAGTGTAAACCCTTTTCCCCGGGCCTTCCCCGCTTACATCCCAGCGGGATGAGACCACCCCCTCCCTTTCCATAACCCGTAGCGTTCTGTAAAGATAACCTATATCCTGAAGTTCGTAGTTCAATCCGTATTCCCTTAGCCTTTCCAGAAGTTCATATCCATGGGATTTTCCCTCCACCAGAAGGAGCAGAAGAAGGAAGGGACGAAGAAACCGGGGAGGTTTGCCTCCGGGATATCCGGTGCACCATGCTTTAAACTTCCATTTGGGCATCTTACCTCCTTTAATATATTAGCACGATGGATTTTCATGGGCAAATAACTTTTGTTATTCCTTGATTTATATGATTTAGTCATATATAATAGAAAAGGAATAAAACTTAAGGAGGAAGGAATGCTTGATCCCAAATTTGCATACTGGCACGGAATTCCCAGGGAGAAAATTCCCTGGTATCCCACGGTGATTGAGGAAAAGTGCATAGGATGTAAACTTTGTTTCGTAACCTGCGGTAGAAATGTTTTCAATTTTGACCTTGAAAAGAATAAACCGGTAGTGGAAAACCCATACCATTGCATGGTGGGATGCACGACCTGCGCAACCATCTGTCCTTCTTCGGCCATAGTTTTTCCCGAAAAGAAGGTCATAGAACAGGTGGAGAGGGAATACAAGGTTCTTCGCATAGTGAGGAAGAAAGCCGCTGAAAAGAAGACAAAACTTGATCTGGAAAGGGCGCGCAGAGAGGCCCTTGAGTTGCTGTCCAGGGCCAAAAGGAAAATTCACTATGAAATTGCTGGCCACATTGCTGAGAGAAATTTGCTCCCGAAAATATACGAGTTCATTCAGGAAAAACCATGCGACATAGTTGATATAAAGATTGAGACGGCTTCGCTTAAGGGTTGCTGGAAAGAAAAGGCCCCTTCCTTTATGAGTTTTAAACTGGTTTCCACTGAATACGAAGATGTCAGTTCCTGTGCCCGGGGTATAGAGAAAATACTGGAGGAGAATGGTTTGATTTTGGCCAGCAAGGAATAAAGGACCTTACATTCCTGAGGGAATGGCAGAGCAACTACATTTTTAAGTTTGCATTCCCTGACGCATAACCTGCAGGGGAAAAATTTCTATCTCTTCAAAAACAAGATAGACTGAAAATATGAGGAGAGATGAAATTTCCTATACCATATTTTTCTCTCTGGCAGTGGCGGGTATTTTCTTTTTGGGAGTAAATAAATTTCAAGCCCATGGCACTGGAAATTCACAGCCAGGAAACGTGCCCCGAAAAATCGGGGAAATACCATGTCCTGAAGGATACAAAAGGGTGAAATATCCTCAGGGTTCCTATATCGATTTTCTAAGGAATCTTCCCGTAAAAATAACAGACAAGATAAAAGACTATAAAGGGGAACGATTCTCTCCTGTGTTTCCCATTTTCGGTGTTGTAGACCTTCCTTTTCTTTTTCCGGGGCAGAACCTGGAGCAGCGGATTGGGCTATGAGGTTATGGGCGGAATATCACAGAAGAAGTGGAAAACTTCAGAAACTTTCCCTCTTTAATTATTCCGGAAAGAAGATTTACTTTGCCAGGTCCGGGTTAAGTTATAAGGGATTCTTAAAGCGAGCCTTTGCCTATGCCAATTCCTATTCCCTTAAAAAGGGATGTCAGAAAATAAGAAAGGAAGACCTTCGCCCTGGCGATATGATGATAAACAACAAAAGGGGAGGTGTGGGGCATGTAAGCGTTATATTGGATGTTTGCAGGAACCAGAAAGGGGATAAAGTTCATCTTTTAGGATACAGTTTCATTCCTGCTCAGCAAATGAGGATTGTTCGCTCCACAGGGACATTCGGGCCTGAAGGCTGGTTTACTCTTAAGGGAATGATAATCTTCCTGAAACCTTTCTCCATTTATGGAAAGCCCGTTTACAGAAGATTCCCGGAGAATTAATCCATCAGGGAGCCAGACCAAGGAAAACGGCCACTGCCCATAAAAGTAACCCGCCGAAGAAAATCCATATTACATCCAGTTTAAAGTACTTTATGGAGATAAAAGAGGCTGCGGCCAGGGCCATAGAAGAAGGTCTCGTTGCCCCTATTTTACCCAGTTCCAGAAGCATAACCGCAAGAAGACCAACGAAGGAGGCCAAAACGCCCCTCAAGGCTCCTTTTAGATACGCTATGTGTTTTATCCTGGAGTAAATTTCACTGACGAAGAGGGTGAAAACGAAAGAAGGAGAGAAAATGGCAAATGTCGCAAGAAGAGCAGCCCATACTCCTCCCAGTTTATAGCCTATGAATGCCGCTGTAATCAATATTGGACCCGGAGTTATCTGACCCAGGGCTATCCCATCGGCAAATTCCCCCATGGTCAACCAGTGATGGTGCACTACGGCATCTGCCTGGATTAAAGGAAGAATGGTAACACCATTTCCAAAGGCAAGGGCTCCTATTTTAAAGAAGGATAAGGCCATAGTTTTTATTCGGGAACTTAGTAACAGGGAAATAACGACTCCTGTAAGAACGACCAGGGACGCTCCTACTATTCCGCCCCAGGAGGCTTTTTTCCTTATCATTATTTTTTTTGGGTTTTTTCCGCTTTTTTCAGGCCTGAGGAAAAAGGCTCCTGCCACAAATGCCAGAATAACAATCGCTACAGCGCTTATCCTGAAGATAAGTGCTATAAATGCAAGGAGAAGGATTAAAGCCTCCCGGGCATTTTTTATGTTCTTTTCGCCAAGTTCCAGGGTGATGTAAAGTATTATACCTACGACGATGGCTTTAAGGCCCATAAGCACCTGGCTAACCCATGGGATTCTTCCTGCGGAAAAATATAGGGCAGATAGAAGCACCATTAGAACAAAAGTGGGTGTGACAAAGGCAAGAGTCCCTATGAAAGCCCCTATTACCCCCCCTGCTCTGTAGGCAGCATATGTTGCCAGATTGAACATGAAAGGACCAGGATAAAGTTGAACCATCGCAAGTCCTTCGTTCAATTCTTCCTCACTCAACCATCCATGTTTTGAAATCATTTTCTTCAACTTGGGAAGAATGGCGAAGCCATAGGCAGTAAGGCCAATTTCAAGATATGCCAGAAAAATTTTCGATAATATATTCCTTTCTTTTCTCATCTTTTAAACATTTTAACCTATAAGTTGGTTTAAGTCTATTACTTCAAGCTGCTATGTCATAATAGATATGGTCCTCTGCGACACCCAGTTTTTTGAAAACTTCCACACTTGCTTTAATTACCTTGGGAGAGCCTGCAACATAAGCGTCATATCCTCTCAGATCAATTTCGTGGCGCTCGATTACAGTATGTATTCTTCCAAGCTCTGCAGAGTATGGGCATTCTGGGTGAGGGCTTGAAATTGATGTGATGTATTCGAAATTAGGATATTCATTTGACCAGTTCTTAAACCATTGCAGGCCGTAGAATGTTGCACAATTATGAGCGGTAAAGTACATCTTGAAGATTCTATTTCTACTTTTGGGTAATGCATATTCTAAAATTGCTTTCATTGGAGCAAGTCCTGTGGCCACCGCAGCCATAATTAACGGGGCGGTGGGGTCCTCTCTATATTTAAATTCTCCGTAAGGTCCATGAATTCCCAGAATTTCATTTTCCCGGAGTTTTTCGAACACATAGGTTGTGAAACGCCCTCCCTTCACAAGTCTTATATGGAGTTCAATTAGTCCGTCTTCTCTTGGGGCATTCGCTATTGAATAGGCTCTGACCATTTCTTTTTCGCCGGGAACATCCACCGTCAGATATTGTCCCGGGTAATATTTCAGAGGCTTTTCCATAGGAGAGAGCCAGATTCTTTTAATTTCCGGAGCAAGGGTTTCAATTTCCACCACTTTAAAGGGAATTCCCTTACCGGGATATTTTTCTGTTCCTGGCAAGGCTAACTCTTCTTTCCTTGAAATTAATTCCTGCCATATATGTTCTCTAACGTCCGCTCTTTTCTCCAAATTCTTTACCACTTCAAGTGGAGGAAAACTAATTGCTCCTGCAGGACAGGTATTCATGCAAGTAGTGCATCCTACAAGACAGTTTAAAGGGTCATAGACTACTGACTTCTGATTCTTGAAGTCATATCTGTAGACTTTTCTGCTGCATCCAGTAACACACATTCCACATCCTATGCATAAAAGGGGGTCCACCGTAGGGTTCCAATCAATTTTTTCCCTGGGTATTCCGTGCCATGGTTTTAAAAATTTAGGATCTGGCATAATAACCTCCATAAATGAATTTCATATATTATTTTATCATATAAAGAACAAAATCCCTAAAAATGAACCCTTCCTTAAATGTTTTATTGAATCTCTCCGCATAAGCATTACTTAGAGACAGAACCTCTACCGTGGATAACCCTAATATAGAGGACACGGAAATAGAAGCAACTCTTTCTATTCGTCCATAGAGATTTTCGGTCCCTTCTATAGATTTTGTGAAATCTTCTGTGGTTTTCTCTTTCTTTTCGTTTTAGCACCTCATAGAGATATGCAATTAGTGTTTTCCTCTTTAATGCTTTCCTCAATGCCTTCCTCTATCTGACATGGTAAAATTGTTCATTTCATAGAACGCTTCCAAACCATGGCGAGAAAAAACTTAAAACCTTAACAGCCTGAATGGGATCTTTATTTATACATCTGTTCCTCGCTAAAGGTCATATAAGCATTCTTTTTGAATCCTATATGGAGTATTATAATCAAAGTGTAATGTTAATATGGAGGGTTTAATCATGATTAGAATTGCATTTGCCTCCGATACTCAGGACGGACTGGATGGTATAATTGCCCAGCATTTTGGGCGTTGTCCTTTTTATACGTTTGTGGATATTGAAGATGGCGAGATAAAAGATTGGCTCGTTGTCCCAAACCCTGCGGCTGAGGAGCATTCTCCGGGGCAGATTCCCAAGTTCATAGCAGAGCAGGGTGCTCACATAATAGTTGCAGGAGGAATGGGGCCCAGGGCCCAGGAATGGTTTTTAGAACTCGGGGTGAAGCCTTTTGTCAGAGTGAGTGGCAGGATAAAAGATGTGATTCCTTTAATCCTTAAAGGAGAACTTGAGTCCATAACAACCCCCGACAGGGAATGCGACAAAAAGGAAGGAAATTGCGGAGAAAATGGCTCACACTCTCATCATGGTTAAAAGCCAGGTATGCGATAGTTATGTAGACTGATCGGTAGATGGCTGAACATTTTCAGTGGATTATTCCCTATAGAGGAGGTTTTCCTCGCGCCTTTAGGGATAAAAGTTAAAGGGAGGCTCGGTTTTCTCCTTCAGAAAATGGAGGGTTATTAAATATAAACTGAACCTCCCTTGTACACCATCGTATGTTTAAGGTTTAGTATCCATAACTGGCAAAAATTTTATTTATCCTCATTATTAGTTGATCTTGAAGCACTGCAGGGGTTATGTTGGGAGAAAGGGCCCATCTTTCGTGGACTCTGTAGTCGGTACTGTTGGCGGCGGGGCTCCCAAAATCAATCCCATAAGATGCCATCTTTGAACAAACATACGCATACCAATAGGCAAGTTCAGCCTTTCCCCTCATGGCTTTAATGTTAACCATAGTTTTGATTTTGTTTATTAACTCGTATTTAAGTATTTGTGGGCTTTGTTTAACAGCCCAATTGTAATGAAGGTCATAATCTCCAGAGTCCTTGTATTGATTTCCCAAAGTGGCTCCAGGGGGAAGTTGAGAGGAAAGGAATTCCACGGAAGCCCTGGCGTAAAAGTGATAAACATCTAAAGGTCTTGCTGGAACGAAAGGAGTGGCCTTTGGTATGGTGCTGGGATGGGGTTTTATTGGAACAGCAGAAGTCGTGGTTTTCGGAGTGGGTTTTGGAGGAGGAGTTGGGGATTTTGGAGCGGGCTTCATGGGGACAGTTGGGGTGGTAGGCGGTGGAGGAGAGGAAGGCCCCATGCTACATCCAACCCAAAGAAACCCTAAAACAAAAACCAAAACAAGCAGTTTTTTCATTTTCCCTCCTTGTTTATATACTTCTTTATTTGCTCTATCTTATCGTCTCCATCGTAAAGGGAGGCCAATTGGCCTCCCTTTACTCTAAAATCTGAAGAAAAACCCGGCGCCTAAGTAAAATCCTGAGAAATTAAATTCCGCTTTTCTAAGATTTCTCACATCAGATGGAGGGGAGGGGGGAGGGGTATCAAAAACCCATATCATGGGGTACCAGTTTAAATGGAAATGTTGTTCATAATAGTAAACCGTACCTGTTATTGTGTCTGTAGTGCTGCCAAATGTGAGTGTTTCCTTCCCTGGAATATCCTTAAATTTTGCCATGGTGTATTTGCCCATCAGGAAAATTCCCATGTTAGGTTGCAGGTTGATGTTGAGTTTTACCCCTCCCATAAATCCGAGGGTGGATTTCTTCATGTCCTCATAATTGAAAGTGTAGGAATGAGTCATGAAGTTACCCGTATAAGTTTGCGAAAAGTTTCCCATGAAATATCCTGCATCGGCGAAAAACTCAATGGAAAGCATCTGGGCAGGAACCAGAAAACTCACACCTAAATAGGGAGCAAGTATTGATGCTTTAAGGGTTGATTTGGATGCGTAAAAATCCATGGAACCGGTTGTAAGTGTAAGGGTAGTGGAACTGTTTTTGGTTGCTGTCATGTAAGAAAAACCCAGACCAAGGGCTATTTTTGGGTTTATAAAGAATTTTCCCTCTACTGCACCGCCTAACATGTGAGTGAGTTTCTCCAGAGGATGGTCAATACTGGGGGAATAGCCAACGCTGGAAAGGAATGACTTCCAATCCTCCGCAATGCCATTGAAGTAACCTACAGTGGCATTGAAATCGTCAGGGCTAACCAGTGCATAATTGAAATTAAAGCTCAGGCCGAATTTAGCCATCTGAGGCTGAGGAGATGGTTTCATGGCAGGCTTTGGGCTTGGAGGAGTTGGAGGAGTAGTGGGCTTGGGAGGCGGAGTAACGGGTTTTAGCACCTTCTCCACCTCTA
>JALVRF010000016.1 GCA_027025175.1 Candidatus Aminicenantota bacterium
TTTCAAGGAAGCCCTGGTTTTAAGGGCGAAAGTTCAAAGCCTCCCTTTCAACAACCATCACCTCGCCCGGCGAATTTCCCGGGGCAATTTATTCTGAAGGATGTATGTATCCAAAGAAAACATCGTCCAGTTCACAGTTGAATGATAACGCCTCGGTAAATTTCAGCCTTTCTCCTTGGGAAGATTTACTTAACCTGGTTTTCCCTGTGGCAATGGTCCTTGATAAGGAAAGAGAGGGCTCTTTAGCTGTATAGGCCAGGGAGCAGATATCCTTGAAAAACTCCATGCTGTCCTGATATCTCTTTTAATGTCCGGCTCCGTTGTCTTCCTCAGCTCCTCCATCATTTATGGAGGAATCTTTTCTAAGTCCTCCCCCTCAAGGGTTAAGGGCCTTTTAAGTTCGTCGCCCAGAATTTCTCCCGGAGGCTTTCCTGCCCTTACCGGCCTTCCCAAGAGCATCTCTGCCCCGATGAGGGCCATGGCGTATATGTCGGTATATGGGCCCAGATTTCTCCTGAAGAACCTGTTCCGGTAGCATGTAATAGGGGGCTCCGAGAACTCTGGAAGTGCTTGTAAGGGTGGTCCTTCCATCTTCAGAGGTGAAATGCCTGGCAGGACCGAAATCCAGAACATTGATTACCCTCTTTCCACCTATTTCAACTATGAAAATGTTGGAGGGCTTCAGGCGTTCTACATTATAGAAATTCTTGTTTGTTACTATTGGGTGACTATCTCCTTCTTGGAGGAGGCATCTCTCCCACTATCTTAAAAACATGGCTCATAAAGGCTTCCCCATCCGGGGGCAGAATTACCAGATAGAAGTATTTCCCCATGAGATTTTTACCGCAACCATCCCCTATTTTCCAGGTAAGAAAACCCTGGGATAGGTCCACTTCACCCAGGAAACAGAATCTTTCATCTCCCCTCCATAGGGTCATGTTTCCTTTGCCCCTTTTTTTGTCCCATTTCAGGGTTACACTTTCCCCCAGAGAATAAATCAACTTATCCGGGTTTAAGTTTATTTTCCCGTAGGGCAGGGGAGTAAGGTAAAATTTTCCGCTTTCCGCTTCTCCCCCTTCCCATTTTATTTTAATTGTGAAAGTCCCTCCCTTTTCCCCGACACAATTTCCCCAGGGGATCCAGAAGAAACCCCTGAAGGTAAGGGGAACCCCGGAGGCTATTCTGCAGGAATTAAGGTATATTTCCAGATTGAACTTGGATGGTTGGGTGAAGTTGGAAAATTCCCACCTTATCTCGTAAGGGCCCCATCCTATAATCCAGTTTTCCCCTGCCTTAGGGGAGGTTATCTTTACGGTCCCGGCCATCAATATACCTGCTAAAAAGAAAATCATTAATTTCTTCATAACACAATAATACCTCATAATCATAAATTTTTCTTTTCTGGGTTGATAAATTTTTCTTTTGACCTATAATAATCAATGGAATGAAAAATGAAACTGGATTTCATAAAGTGAAACTGAAGAGAAACAAATCCCTAATTAAGGCTATCAGAATACTGGAAGTTTTGGCCGACAGTCAGGATGGAATTTCCCTTTCGGAAATCTGCTCCAGGTTGGGCATGGACAAAGCCACTGCTCTGAGATTTCTCGCCACCCTTGAGGACGAAAAATTTGTTCATAGAAAAGAAGGGAAGTATTATCTTGGATTAAGGCTTTTTGAACTTGGAAACAAGGTTCCGGTCAAGGGAAATATAATAAACAGAGTTCATCCTCATCTGAAGAAACTCGCCTATGAGTTTAACGAAACCACCAATCTTGGTGAATTGTACTTCGGTTCCGTTCATTATCTTGACAAAATAGAGACACCTCGCAGTTTGAGAATAAGCACATATATAGGGGTTAAACTACCAATACATTGCACAGCCCTCGGAAAATCCATAGCGGCTTTTCTTCCTGAAGATGAAAGGGAAATTCTGCTCAAGGATTATAACTTCGAAAAGATGACTCCCAATACAATCACGGATAAGGAGAGGTTCAGAGAAGAGTTAGAAAAGGTAAGGAGGCAGGGTTATAGCGTGGATGATGAGGAGTTTGAGGAAGGTCTGAGGTGTGTGGCAGTGCCTCTTTTCCTTGAGAATTTGATCTTCTATGGTGCCATAAGTGTTTCAGCCCCCTCCCAGAGGCTTACCCGGGAAAGAATACCTGAAATAGCTCATAGGTTAAAAGAAGAAGTGTGTCTAATAAAGGAAGAATGTAAAAAAACTAATAAAGGAGGTGCGCTATGAAAAAGGCCTTAGGCCTTTTGATGGCTTTGGTTTTGGCTTTCGGGTTAAGTGCGGGCTCAAAGGACATGAGCCTGATGGATGTATACAAATTCCTGAAAACCAAGACCTTCGTTGACCTGACGCACAGTTTCTATCCGGGCATACCCCATTGGCCTGGTTTTCCCAATGAGAAGAGGATAACCATTTACTATTATGATGAAGGTGTAGGATCCATGGGATTCGGGTTCTTTGCTAATTATTACTGCCATGTAGGACAGTGGGGAACCCATGTGGATCCCCCCAATCATTTTGCCAAGGGCAAAATGAGCCTTGATCAGATTCCTGTTACCCAGATGATTCTTCCCCTTGTGGTTATCGATGTTCACGAGAAGGTTGCCAAGAATCCCGATTATGTTCTTACCGTCAAGGACATCAAGGAATGGGAAGCCAAATATGGACCTGTTCCGGAGGGAGCTTTTGTCGCCATGAGAACTGATTGGTCAAAGCGCTGGCCTGATCCATCTAAAATGGCTAACAGGGACAGGAACGGTGTGGCCCATTATCCCGGCTGGAGCCTGGAGGCTCTGAAATACCTGTATGAGGTCAGAAAAATAACTGCCTCAGGCCACGAAACCACAGACACGGACCCCGGTATTAAGACCACGCAGGATATTTATGAATGCGAAAACTACATCCTCTCCCACAATCACTGGCAGATTGAGTTGCTAACCAACCTTGATAAGGTTCCTGAATATGGTGCCCTTGTGATAGTTACATGGCCCAAGCCCAAAAATGGTTCAGGCTTTCCTGCCAGGGTATTTGCTATTCTTCCCCATTAATTGATTTCCTTTGTAAGGAGGTGAACATGAGGACAAAAACTTTGTTAATCTTAGCCCTTATCGTTGCCCTTGCTTTCCCTGTTATTTCAGCAGAACCCAAGGTGAAATTTGGGGGATTGATTTACACCTATGGCTTTTTCCACTCCAATACGGATTTTGACAAAGATACTAAAGATGGAAATTCTTACCTGTACATCCATGCGGACATACAGACTACAGTGGATTTTGGAAAGGGAGTGACTTTTTACACCATGCTGGGAGCATGGTCTCAGCACGGAGCAAATCCATACTGGGGAGTGGACCTGCAGGGCTATCCTGATCCCAGTCTCAGAATCCTTCAGGGCTACATAGAAGTTAAGAACATAGGAAATTCTCCCATTTCCTTTACCATTGGTAAAAAAAGATTGCTCTACGGAGATGGGGCAGTTCTCTTTGACGGAGGAGAAGACGGTGCTACCGGACTCTGGCTGAATTACAGCAAGGGGAAAGTTAACGCGGACCTTTTCTATATCAGGCTTGCCCAATCCCATGGAATTGCCTATGTGGGAGCTCCTTTCTATGGCGGATACAATCCGGAATCTTACGATGGCTATCCTGGAAACATCAATCTGATAGGAATTTACTCCACAATAACCTTCAGCAAAGCCATCAACCTTCAACCATATCTCATCTTCAGGCCCTGGAATGTAGAAGCGGGTCATTCAGCCTCCCCCATGTGGGCTGGAGTGAGACTGGAAGGCAATCTCAAGTCCCTTTCCTTTGCTCTGGAATACACTCAAATGGGTGGAGAAGATGGTTACGGAGTGAAATACAAGGGTTACGAGTTGCTGGCGAAGGCTGATTATTCTTTCAGTTCTAAATTTGCAATGGGCGCTGCTTATGTTTCCTTTAGCGGAGACGATGACCCAACGGATGGAAGCAATTATCTCTACGAATCGGCTACCAATGGACCTTACACCTTCGGTTTTTACAAGGATTGGCCCGGTTTCGGACCAGCCCACCTCATGACCACGGGATACGGATTTGCAGGATTGGACCCTGGAAATACCACCATGACCAATCTCAATACCATTAACTTCCACATCAGCCTCTCGCTCGGAGCATTTACCCTGAGAGGAGATTTGTTCGTTTATGCAAGAAACAAAGTTGCGCCTGGAGGACACAAGTCCATGGGCAACGAGTTGGCTTTCCTGGCGAAGTACAATTATCGCGAGCACATTACCTTTGGATTTACCGCTGGCGCGTGGAGTCCAGGGGATTATTTCAAGAAGGATTTAGAACTTGAAGGCAGGGCCGCAACCGCCTACGGCGGTTATTTCTGGACGGCCCTGGCCTTCTGAGAGCATCCGGGGAGGGGAATTCCCCTCCCCCCTTTATTTTACGCTTTAAAAAGGAGGAAGACAATGAAAATTCTTTTAATAGGCTTCGGGACGGTGGGGCAGGGGTTCGCCGAACTCGTTATGGAAAAAAGGAATGAGCTCAATAGGGCCATCTCCATAGTAGGAGTTTACGATGTGAAGATGGGAGGAGTTTTGAATCCTGGGGGCCTTGAACCTGAACTTCTCCTGGAAGCCGCCCGGGAGGGAAAACTTTCCTCTTTAAAAGGAGGGTTTAAAACAGTTGATGTCTTGGCCTTTATAAAGGAGACTGCGGCGGATGTTCTCGTGGAAGTCACCTACACCAATCTTGAAGATGGAGAGCCAGCTTACAGCTATGTAAAACAGGCTTTAATGTCTGGAAAACATGTAGTTACCAGCAATAAGGGACCCGTTGCCCTTTACTATAAGGAGCTTATTACTCTTGCGAAATCAAAAGGAGTTGAATTTAAATTTGAGGGAACCGTTTTGTCAGGAACCCCGGCCATAAATCTCGTTATGCATACCCTGAAGGGAGCAAAGATCAAAGAAATTCGTGGGATTTTAAATGGGACCACAAATTTCATTCTTGAGAAAATGGAGAGAGGCGCTACTTACGAGGAAGCATTAAAAGATGCTCAGAACCTTGGATACGCTGAGGCTGACCCAAGGGGAGATGTTGAAGGCTGGGACGCCATGGCAAAGATATTAATACTTTCCAACGCAATCATGGATGCAAACATTAAAAAAGAGGATGTCCACACGGAAGGAATAACCGAAATTTCTCCCCAGATGATAAGGGAGGCTCTGGAAGAAGGCAAAAGATGGAAACTCATAGCAGAAGCCAGATGGGATGGAGGAAGATTTAAAGCAAGTGTAAGCCCAAGAAAAATTCCTGAAGAGGATAAACTGTACTCAGTAAACGGGGTTTTAAACTCCATCGTGTTCACCACCGATACATTGGGAGAGGTTCAAATAATAGGTCCAGGTGCCGGAAGAAGGGAAACGGGATATGCAATTTTAACCGACATTTTATCTATTTATCTATAGAATAGGAGGTAAGCAAATGAAAATGATAATAGGAGGAAAATTCGTTGATAAAGACCAAAAAATTCCGGTCTTAAATCCCGAAGATGACTCCATTATAGAATATGTCCCTTCCGCCTCAATAGATGATGTGAAGAAGGCCTATGAAATGGCAGAGGAAGGGGCAAAGGAAATGGGAAAACTGTCATCCTACGAAAGGTATAAGATTCTTCGGGATGTGGCATTATATGTAGAAACTCATCTGGAGGAATTTTCAAGAACTATAGCCCTGGAAGGCATAAAGACCATAAATGAAGCCAGAAAAGAGGCTGCCAGGGCAGCCAATACTCTTATGTACGGAGCAGAGGAAGCCAAGAGACTCCAGGGGGAAATTCTGCATGTTGATGCCGATTTCAGAAGCGCAAGGAGAAGTGGATTCTGGTACAGGGAACCCGTGGGCATAGTCCTGGCAATCACCCCTTACAACGACCCTTTAAACATGGTTGCCCATAAATTATCCCCGGCTATAGCCGCTGGAAACGCTGTGGTGTTGAAACCCACATACCTTACTCCTCTTTCAGCGCTTAAACTTGCCAAGGCATTTCTCGAAGCAGGGCTTCCAGAAAAGGCATTGAGCGTGGTCACCGGAAAGTCGGGAACCATAGGGGATGCCCTGGTCTCCGACCCAAGACCCAGGGTCATAACCTTTACCGGGGGAGTGGAGGCAGGCCTTGAAATAACCAGGAAGGCGGGACTTAAAAAACTCATGATGGAGCTCGGTTCGTCATCGGCAGTTATAGTTGATTACGAAACGGACATAGAAAGGGCAGCCCAACTGACTGCCGACGGAAGTTTTTACGCAGCGGGGCAGAATTGTATAGGGGTCCAGAGAGTTTACATTCACAGGAGCATATACGAAAAATTCGTTCCTCTGATGGTTGAAGCAACCAAAAAAATAAAGGTTGGACCAAAACTCAGCGAGGAAACCACCATGGGCCCCATGATAACCAAAGAAGAGGCTGACAGAGTGGAGAGATGGATAAACGAGGCAATAGAAAAGGGTGGAAAACTTCTCATTGGTGGAGAAAGAAGGGGGAATTACATAATGCCGACTATAATAGAAAATCCCCCGTCAGATACACATGTGGTAACCGATGAGATTTTCGGCCCCGTAGTGTGCCTGTTCTCGTATGAGAACTTAGATGAGGCAATAGAGAAGGCCAATTCCTCCAGATACGGATTACACGCCGCTATTTTCACAGAAAACCTTCACAAGGCCATGAAGGCTATAAAGGGGCTTAAGTTTGGAGGGGTGATGGTCAATGACTCCACAGATTTCAGGGTGGATTACATGCCTTTCGGCGGATATAAATATTCCGGAATCAACAGGGAAGGACTCAGGTTTGCCATAGAGGTGATGACAGAAATAAAAACTGTGATAATTTCCTGAACCAGCCAGCGACGAGGTGAGCCATGAGAAGAGTTGGCGTTATTTTGGTCGTTCTTACATTTTTCTCAGGTATTTATGCGTACGAATTAAAAGGCAGAATATGTGATTCACGGGGGGAACCTGTTAAGGTTGGTATAGTTCTTCTGAAAAAGGAGGGCTCTAATAAGTACCTGAAATCCAGGCTTAATTCCAATGGGGAATTCCTTTTTAAAGACCTTCCAGGGGGAAAATACTCGTTCAAACTTGATATTTTCAGTGCGGAGAAGTTGAAAAGGAAGATAGAACTTAACCGTGACATGGACCTGAGCCTTCGGGTTCGCCTTACTGCTCTTGACAGGGCCCTTATTTTCACCAGGGAACTTTCCGACATTGCCTGGG
>JALVRF010000017.1 GCA_027025175.1 Candidatus Aminicenantota bacterium
CCTCCTCGTCCTCTATTACCGGAATTTCCCTTCCTATAATGGGGAGAATGAGGGTTTTCCCTACGGCATGCCTGTACCTTTCGTCCCCGGGATTTACCGCCACTGCGGTATCTCCCAGCATGGTCTCGGGCCTTGTGGTGGCAACCACCAGTCCATCTTCGGGGTTGTCCTTAAAGGGATATTTTATGTAATAGAGTTTGCCGTGCTCCTCCCTGTATTCCACCTCCAGGTCCGAAAGGGCCGTGTGACAGCGGGGACACCAGTTTACCATGTAATAATCCCTGTAAATGAGGCCTTCCCTGTATAAATGGACAAAGGCATGGCGAACTGCCCGGGAAAGTTCTTCCGAGAGGGTGAACTTATAGCGGGACCAGTCCACTGAGCAGCCCAATTTTTCCAGTTGGTAATTTATGGTTTTTGAGGATTCCTCAACCCATTCCCAGACCCTTTTCAGAAATTCCTCCCTTCCCAGTTCCTCCTTGGTTTTTCCCTCCTTCTTTAACTTCCTCTCCACCACCACCTGGGTGGCGATTCCTGCATGGTCAGTCCCAGGAAGCCAGAGGGTGTCATAGCCCTGCATCCTTTTCCAGCGGGCAATTATGTCGTACAGGGTGAACACTAAGGCGTGGCCCATGTGAAGAACCCCTGTTACATTGGGAGGGGGAATTACCATGGAGAATTTAGGTCGGCTGGAATTGGCATCCGCTTCAAAAAATCCCTTTTCCTTCCAGAAGCGCGCCCATTTTTCTTCAAAGTCCCTGGGGTTGAAGGATTTTTCCATAAAATTCCTCCGAAGGATGGATTTAACTTTCTTCCAGTTTTTTGATGAGTTTCTGGATTTCTTCCCGGAGGATTTTCTCCGCCAGTGGGGGAATTACCTCCCAGGCAATTTTTTCTATTATTTCGGGGGGAATTTCCTTCGCAGAAACCTCCTCAGAGGGAGTTTCCTGTTTTTCCACCTTGACTTCCTTCCTGGGGAGTTCCAATGATTCCTCCTGCTGGAGAGGGACGAATTCCTCAGCAGGAGGCGTTTCCTCTTTTTTCATTTCCATCTCAACTTTCTCCTCCGCTTTCTCCATGACAATTTCTTCCTCAACCTTTTCAACAGGAGATACCACTTCTTCTATAAACTCCTCCTGAGGGAGTTCAACTTCTTCTTCCTCGCCGGCGATCTTCTCCTCAAAAATAACATCCCTGCTCGGGCTTTCTTCCTCCTCCGGAAAGATGTCCTCGTCGGAAAATGCCTCCTCGGATGTGTGGCTTTCCCAGGTGGTGGCCTGTAGTTCTTCCTCGCTTAATTCTTCCTCTTCAGGGAGGTGGGTTTCTTCTTCCGGGAATTCTTCCCCGGGAATAGGCTCGGAAATCTCACCTTTGATGGATTTTTCCACAGAAAATATGTATTCCTTTATTTTACTGCTGGGAACAGGTTTCATTATTATTTTTATGTTTTCAGTCTCTGTAAGTTCTGTTCTCTCAAAGGGGCTTTTTAATACCAGAATTTTGATGGAGGGATATTTTGAAGAAATTTCCCTGGTTAACTCTCCCAGATTTGAAGTTATATTGGAAGAAATCACCACTACCTGGGGCTTTTCCTTTTCTACGGCTTCCTTCAGGCTTGCTTCATCCTCCACAAAAATTAAGGGATAATTCTGGGCATCCAGGGAAAGGGTGAAAACCTTTTTAGTAATAGGACTGGTGTCTCCTAAAATAATCTTCACACTCATCATTGCCTCCTTTCTAAAATGATATGAAGTTTAATTAAAGTTGTCAAATAAAGGATGAGTGTAATAAAATTCTTTCATGAGAAAACTGGTTTTAAGCCTGATAGTGATTTCCTTCGCCATCGGAGGAAACTGGAAGTTGAATCTTACCATCGGAGGATTTTCAGGAAATTATGGGGATTATAATTCCTTCGTTTCCTATGAGAAATCCTGGCTCAAATTCAACAACGAAACCTGGGCAGATTTTCAAAAGGACCTGGGTTTTATAACCAATTATTCTTCCCAGAAAGGTTCCCTGAAGGAACTCAGTCTTTCCCTCCCTATATCTCTCAGGGTTTCCCGAAGGGTTAAAGGCTTTGATTTCTTCATTGAGGGGTTCTTTCTTAAGGGCTCTGCGGTGAGCCGCACTTCCTATAATTATAATTTTCAATTCTCCGACGGTAGTTCCAGTTCCCTTACCTACCAATATTCACCCTTTGCCCTCAAGGCCTCCTTCTTCGGTCTGGGTATGGGAGGCAACAAAAGGGTTTTCACCCGTTCCTGGCTGAAACTCAATGTTGAGGCTGGCCTGGGCTTCTTATATGCCCTTTTCAATTAC
>JALVRF010000018.1 GCA_027025175.1 Candidatus Aminicenantota bacterium
AATTACGGTCAGGAGCCTTGTTTTTTCTGTAAAGGAAGATACCCAGAGAAGTATAACCAACCCTGTCCAGGCCATGAAAAACGCCAGAATCCAGGGGGAAGGGTTCATTCCTCGCTGATCCTGAAAAGGGAATTTCCTATGAGGAGCATATCTCCGGGCTGGAGAGAAAGATATGACGGAGGTTTTCCTCCAGATGAAAGGGC
The DNA here is from genome assembly GCA_027025175.1 of Candidatus Aminicenantota bacterium. Lineage (GTDB taxonomy): Bacteria > Acidobacteriota > Aminicenantia > S016-38 > S016-38 > JALSNJ01. Next base: position 204 of record JALVRF010000018.1, read on the forward strand.
ATTGAGAACATGAGCCAGGGAATTCTCCCTTAGGGCCAGTTTCTTAACCTTCCTGTAAATGTCCCTGCCGAAGGGAGGAACTATAAGCACTTCATCTTCCCGGAATACGTAAATCTTAAAGTGGGCGGATATATTAATTACATAGAACCTGTCCTCCTCCCTTACGAGAACTCCGTGAAACCGCGAGGAGTGTATGGTCCTGAAATCCCTGCTCCCGGTGGAAGGCAAATTTATATGGCATGAGGGGTCCCTCCCCACCAATGTGGGTATCCCTTCAATGTAAAAAGATTTGGGCTGGGGAAGCTCTATCTCAAAAAGGAAGTAGTGATTTCCCAGGGCCCAGAGTTTTTCCGTAAATCTTCCCGTGCCAACCCTGTAGGAAATGGCCCCCACCCTGAATTCCCTCGTGAATTTCTGGTAATGGGGAATTTTGAAATCCCTTATTTCCACATGGGATGAGGTGACCCTTATTCCCAGACAGGTGAGGAGTTTCTCGTCAAAAACCTCCCCCTGGGGGCCAACGAAGGCCTGGTATTCCCTTACCGGCCCTATGGGTTTGGGAAAAAGTAGGTATTTAAGGCTCAGGTCCTCGGTCCTGGAGGAGAAATCCTCGTAAATGGAACCCTCCTCCTCTGCATAAAATTCCTCTGGAACTTCAGCCAGGGGCCTGTGGGAGAAGAACTCTATTCCCAGATTTAGCCTTTCCTTACCCTTTTCGTAGATAACGGAATAGGAAACCCCTCCCTCCAGGTTCTGTCTTTCCACACTTATACTTATTCCACGTATTACAGCCTTAAAACGATTTCCCCTCTCCTGAATATTGGAAAGACGGAAACTGCTGTCCTTCAGGGTGAAACGCAGGGGAGCCCTTATCTTTCTCTTTACCATTTGCGGAACCCACAGGTTGTAAAACCATTCCTCCCCCACAACGAAGGAGTTCTGGCCCAGAAATACCTCCCTCTCCATTCTCTCGCCGTCCACTTCCGCCTTTACCTCTCCCACCACTTCATTTCCCTCCCTGTAGAGAAAAGGTGCAACTATAAGTACGAACTGGCCGGGCTCAAAGTCGTAGGTTTCCTCAATGGGAATTCCGTGAAGGGAGAAAAGGCTCAAAACTGTAGCGTCACTTACCACCTCCACCGAATACTTATTGGTTATAATCTGGCTTCCTAATTTCTTTCCTATCTCCTCTGCCTGAAGGCCAATCTCCTCCCTTATAAAATCCTCAACCTCCCCCCATCTCTCGTAATCCTCCTGTTTCATGACCAGAAGAAAACCCAGCCTGTTCAGACCGAACCTTAAAAATTCCTTTTTCAGGTAGGAAAAAAAGGCTGCGTGCCTTCCCTCCCCGTAAAGGGCACCCCTGGGAAAATCCTCCCGGATGGGAAAATTAACCGGCACCCGGAACCTGGTTCCGGTCTCAAGGGGAGCGTTAAACTTCTTCCTGGCCTCTCTGGAGAAAAACATAGAAAAATTATAACATTCCCCCCGGATTAAAATCCCCTGGGAGGAATCAGGGGAAAGTAAAAATCGGAAAGTTCGCCGTTGATCAGGGCTGAAAGTTTTTCTCCGCTACCGTCGCTGGAATCGCTGTAAATCCATATACCCACCTTCCATGCCCTGCACCGGGAAAGAAGGCGTTCTATCCCCCTCCTCCATTCCTCCAAATTTCTGGCACCGCTGTATCCTGTAATTACAATCTGGTCAGGATAAAGGCCTGAAACCCTGGCCATATCATCGGGATCGTATATTTCCGTTATCACTGTAGTGGTGGGGGTAAGTCCTTTATCCATGGCCCTTCGGGCATCCTCCACATATTCCTCATCCAGCCATACTGCATAATAAGGCCTCAGAAAAACGGGAAGGCTCCTGCTGAAGGAAACTAACCTCGCAGGGGAAACATCTTCCTTCCAGCCGAACCATATCGCTATCCTGTAGGTAAACGGAAGGCTGGCCAGGAATTTCATGTCCTTAATGAGCAGACGGTTCATGGGAGAACCTGGCTTTAAATAATCCGGCTCCTCTCCGTATTTTTCCCCGGGAAATATAGCGTAAATCACTCTTAGACCATGGGAGCCGGCTACCTGATTTAGCAGGCGGAGGTTTT
>JALVRF010000019.1 GCA_027025175.1 Candidatus Aminicenantota bacterium
CCTATCCAGTTCAGCCTCCACCTGAGCAGTGTATTTGTAATCCATAATGTCGGGGAAATGCTCCTTAAGAAGCCTTACAACCAATCTCCCCAGGAGGGTTGGAATGAACTTCCCCCCCTCTTTCCTCGCATAGGTCCTGTCCTGAATGGTAGAAATTATGGTGGCATAGGTGGACGGTCTTCCTATTCCCCTTTCTTCCAGTTCCCTAACCAGGCTCGCTTCTGTGTATCTTGGAGGAGGCTGGGTTTCCTTACTCTCGTTCTGAAGGCTAACCAGGTTCACCACATCCCCCACCTCCAGGGAAGGAAGTTGCTCCTCCCTGGCACCTGGTTCCAGCACCTTCCTGTAGCCATCAAAAAGAGTCCTCCTTCCCTCGGCCTCCAGGGTGTAATCTCCGCCGTTGACTTCCACCCTGGTCTCCTGAAAACTATGGGGCTTCATCTGGGATGCAACAAACCTCTTCCAGACCAGGGTGTATATCTTAAGTTCATCCGGGGATAGCCTTCCCCTCAGGGAAGATGGTGTCAGGTCAACATAGGTAGGCCTTATGGCCTCGTGGGCCTCCTGGGCCCCTTTTTTGGATTTAAAACGGTTTTCCTTTTCAGGAAGGTATTCCCTACCATAACTGGAGGCAATGTATTTCCTTACAGCCCTTATGGCTACAGGGGAAACCCTGAAGGAATCGGTCCTCATATAGGTTATAAGCCCCACGGGACCTTCACCCAGGTCCACTCCTTCGTAAAGCCTCTGGGCTATCTGCATGGTCTTTTTAACCGGGAAACGGTAGAGCCGGAAGGCTTCCTGTTGAAGGGTGCTGGTTATAAGGGGAGGAGGTGGACTCTTCCTTCTGTTTTTCACCTCCACCTTTCCCACCTTCAGCGTGGAGGACCTTATGGTCTGCTCTGCCCTGTGGGCCTCCTCCTGGCTTTTTATCCTGAATTTCTTTCCCTTTTTCCTGGTGAGTTTAGCCTTGAAGACCTTTCCACCCTTTTCCAGTTCTGCAGATATTACCCAGTATTTCTCGGGGATGAATTTATCCCTTTCGTCCTCCCTCTCACATATCATCCTCAGGGCTACGCTCTGAACCCTTCCAGCACTTAAACCTCCCTTGAGTTTCTTCCATAGAAGGGGACTGAGGAGATATCCCACCAAACGGTCAAGGACCCTTCTGGCCCACTGGGACTTTACTAAGTTCATGTTCACATGGGAAGGATGGGAGAAGGCTTCCTTCACTGCCCTTGAGGTAATCTCATGGAACATAACCCTGTATATATCGGGGTTTATTTCCTCCACTTCCTCCTTGAGGTGGTAAGAAATGGCCTCCCCTTCCCGGTCAGGGTCCGTGGCAAGGAAGACCGAGGAACTCCGCCCGGCTGCCTCTTTTATTTCCCTGACCACCCTTTCCTTTCCGGGAATGACCTGGTAATGGGGGGAAAATCCATCATCTATTTCCACCCCCATCTCGTTCTTGGGAAGGTCCTTTATGTGGCCCATGGAGGCCTTTACCATATAATCCTTGCCCAGATATTTCCCTATGGTTTTTGCCTTGGCAGGGGACTCCACTATTACCAATTTCTTAGACAATTCTCCTGTACCTCCATCCGGAAATTCCAATTATAACACCTTTCATTTCCAGGGATAACAGGAGAGGGAATATCCTCTCCGGAGACAGTCCGCTGGCCTCGCTAAGAAACTCCGCATCAACCCCTTCCCCGGAAGGGATAAACTGGAGGAGGAATTCCTCCTCTTCGGTAAGTTCTACCTCCTTTTCCGCATATTCGCCTATTATGTCCTCCACGGAAAGGACAAGTTTTGCCCCTTCCTGAATCAGGCGATTGGTTCCCCGGGAGTTTTTCCTTCCTATATCCCCGGGGACCGCAAAAACATCCCTTCCATATTCCAGGGCAAGTCTTGCGGTTATAAGTGCCCCGCTTTTTTCAGGTGCCTCCACCACAAGAACCCCAAAACTTATCCCGGCTATTATTCTGTTTCTCAGGGGAAAGCGGAATTTTGCAGGTCGTTCCTCAGGGAAGAACTCTGTTATTAAGGCCCCCTTCTCGCTTATTTTCCTGGCTAAGGACCTGTTAGAAGATGGATAAATGTGAAAGGCGCCAGAGCCAAGAACTGCTATGGTTCTCCCGGCCTCTAAGGCCCCTATGTGGGCCTTTGTGTCTATCCCGTAGGCAAGGCCGCTCACCACAGTTATCCCTGATGAGGCTATTTTCCTTGAAAAATCATGGGCAATACCTCTTCCATACTGGGAAGCCCGGCGGGTTCCCACCACGGCAAAGCAGGGACATTC
>JALVRF010000020.1 GCA_027025175.1 Candidatus Aminicenantota bacterium
AAAAGGGTCTGTCCCTAAAAAATGAAGGTAAGAGTTGAAACATGGAGTCTGGTGAATTAAAATCTTATTGGAATAAAAACGAAGGGGGTAAAATGTCTGGACATTCTAAATGGCATTCTATAAGGCATAAAAAGGCTGTAGTTGATGCGAAGAGGGGAAAACTTTTTACCAAGTTAATAAGGGAAATAATAGTTGCGGCCAGGATGGGGGGTGGCGACCCTGAAAAAAATCCCAGACTTCGCAAAGCCATAGAGGCGGCCAGAGATGCCAACATGCCCAAGGATAACATAGAGAGGGCCATAAAGAAGGGAACCGGAGAACTGGAAGGGGAAAAATTTGAGGAAGTCACCTACGAAGGCTATGGGCCCGGTGGGGTGGCGGTATTCATAGAGGCAGCCACCGACAACAGGAACCGCACTGCATCAGAAATAAGGAGAATTTTCTCCAAGCACGGGGGAAGCCTTGGGGAAAGCGGATGTGTGGCCTGGATGTTCAAGAGGAAGGGTTATATAGTCATAGAGAAATCCAAAGCCCCGGACGAGGAGGAACTCTTTGATATAGCCGTGGATGCCGGGGCCGAGGATGTGAAGATAGACGAGAGCAACTTCGTTATCCTTACTGCCCCTGAGGACCTTTTCAATGTGGTGAAGGCCCTGGAGGAAAAGGGCATAGAGATAGCCACCAGGGAACTGGGTATGATTCCTGATACCTATGTGAAACTGGAGGGAAAACAGGCGGAGCAGATGCTAAAACTCATGGAGGAACTGGAGGACCACGATGATGTCCAGCATGTCTGGGCCAATTTTGACATTTCCGAAGAGGAGATAGAAAAGTTCGCAGGTTGAGAATACTGGGAATAGACCCCGGTCTGGTGATAATGGGATACGCCCTGCTTGAGGAAGACAGACTTTCTGCCTGGGGAAGATTTAAGGGAAAAGGGACATGGGAGGAAAGGCTTTTTCAGGGGGCGGAGTTCGTGGAAGGAAAAATAGATGAACTCTTTCCCGACGAGGTGGCCATTGAGGCCCCCTTTACCGGCGCCAACCCATCCTCTGCCATAAAACTGGCTCACCTCAAGGGGGCCCTCATGTATGTGGTCTGGAAAAAGGGGATTCCTGTTTACGAATACAGTCCAAGAGAGATTAAAAAGGCCATAACCGGCAGGGGAAATGCCTCCAAGCAGGAGGTAAGGAATTTTGTGGGAAGAATTTTCCGTCAGGTTTCAGGGTACGACGAGGCGGACGCCGTGGCCCTGGCCTTTACCCATTACCTGATGAGGGGAAGATGATAGGCAGAATAAGGGGAAGACTGGTGGAAAAGGAGGAGGGAGCCGTGGTGGTGGAGGCAGGTGGGGTGGGCTATGAAGTTTTCGTCCCTTCAGGCCTTTACACCTCCCTGGAGGAGGGTTCTGAAGTGCTCCTTTACACTGTTTACTATGTAAAGGAGGACGAGGTTGGCCTTTACGGTTTTTCCACAAAACAGGAAAAGAAACTCTTTCGCAGTCTCCTTAAAATTTCAGGGGTAGGTCCCAAAACTGCCCTGGCAGTCCTTTCCACCCTGGGCCTTGAGGGATTTTTGAGGGCAATAAAGGAAGAGGATATAAAGGCCATAAGCAGGGTGCCTGGAATAGGCAAGAAGGGAGCCTCCAGGATAATTCTTGAGATGAGGAACGTGCTTCCTTCGGAAAAATCCCCCGGGGAGAGCGAGCTCCTTCAGGCCCTTCGTTCCTTAGGTTTTACAAGGGCTGAGGTGGAGGAGGTGGTAAGGGAAGTTTCAGCCCAGAACCTCCCCTTGGAGGAGGCAGTGAAGGAGGCCCTGAGGAGGCTTGGCCGATGAACATACTTTCTCCCAGAAGACTTCAGGGCGAGGAGAGCTTTGAAAAAAGTCTGCGTCCCAGGAGTTTCAGCGAGTTTATAGGCCAGAGAAAGGTGGTCTCAAACCTCAGGGTATTCGTTTATGCCGCCAAGGAAAGGGGTGAAAGCCTTGACCATGTGCTTCTTCACGGGCCCGCTGGTCTGGGGAAAACCACCTTGGCCATGATAATAGCCAATGAGATGGGGGGAAGGTTGAGGATTTCCAGCGGCCCTGCCATAGAAAGGCCCGGGGATCTTGCTTCCATTCTCTCCAGCCTTGAGGAAGGGGACATACTTTTCATAGACGAAATTCACAGGCTCCATCCCTCGGTGGAGGAGGTCCTTTACGCCGCCATGGAGGATTTTGCCTTAGATATAGTCCTGGGGAAAGGGGCAGCGGCCAGGGACTTAAGGATAAAACTGGCCCGTTTCACCCTTATAGGTGCCACCACCAGATACGCCCGCCTTACATCTCCCCTCAGGAGCCGTTTTGGAATAATTGAAAGGATAGATTTTTATCCTGAAGAGGAAATGCAGGAAATAATTCAGAGAACCTGCAGGATTCTGGGCATAGGAATAGACCAGGAAGCCAAAGAGGAAATAGCCCGAAGGAGCCGGGGAACTCCCAGGATTGCCAACCGTCTCGTCCGCAGGGTAAGGGACTTTGCCCAGGTGGAGGGAGACGGAAAGATAACCGGAGAAATAGCCCGCTCAGCCCTTGAGAGGCTCAGAATTGACCGTTACGGGCTGGACGAAATTGAAAGGAGGCTCCTTAGAATCTTAGTGGAGGACTTTGGAGGGGGACCTGTGGGATTGAAAACCTTGGCAGCAGCCCTTAAGGAGGAGACGGATACCATTGAGGAGGTTCACGAGCCCTACCTTATCCAGAAGGGATTTTTGGCCAGAACCCCCAGGGGAAGGGTGGCCACGGAAAAGGCCCGTTCCCTTTTTTCCCCGTTTCAGACTCTTTTCTGAGGTTTTCCGGAGAAGATAGCCGCCGGGTCCAGGTTGTAGAATATTCTGAGCAGATGGTACAGGCGGGGATGATGTTTTTTCATGGAAAAGGGGGTGGTAAAGAAAACCTCAGTGGCCACGGCAAAGAGTTCCCCGGGGCCAGTCCCAGCGTAATCCCTCAGAATACTCTCTCCCTTGCTTACCCTTTCCAGTTCGTCTTCAAAAACCTCCATCCATTCCTCCTCCAGCCCCGGGGGCATTCTATTTAGAGGGAAGCCCTCCGCCCTTCCGTCTTCCCAGTCAAAGAAATGGGCGGTCTCGTGATAAACCACATTAAAGGGCGGAGGAGGTATTACGAAATCCTCCAGGATTCTTTTCTCGCTGAGAATCATCGGTCCACGGTAAGGGGCCATACCGGTGATGTTTCCCCTTCCTGGATTGTAATCATCATCAAACCTTTCCCCTGAATAAATTAGTATTCCATCTGGAGTGGGAGGCTCCCATTCAGGATGGCCTTGAAGCAGGGTTACAACTCCTGCGGCAGCGAGAATTCTCGCCTCCCGTGATGGCTGGAATCCCCTTCTTCCCCTTACGGGAAAATCCGTCAGGAAAATTTTGAGGTTATTTTCGAATTTCCGCTTTTCCTCAGGAGGGAGTTTTAAATAAAAATATGCCCTTTCCGTTAAGAGCCTTCTCCAGGATTCAGGAAGAGCCTTCCTTACCGCTGAAATTCTTCGGAAGGTTTTTCTGAAAAAGGAATATCCATAAAAGAGAGTGAAAATCAGAGATAGAAGGAATGGCAGGTATGAGTGCAGGACCAATGAAAGAAAAATCCCGGCAGAAAGGGCTATTAGGATGTAAAATATGGCGAAAATTAAGTCCATCCTATATAAAGTTTTCACCTGTATTTTCTCCAGATTCTGGAGGAGGGATAGAGGAACACCCTTCCGCAGGGAGCCATGTGACCCGTGAGTCTATCCATTTCGGGAAAAATCACTATCTCTATTTCGTGCTCCTTCACCGTTCCCGCCCATTTTCCCCTGTATAGGTCGTAAACCGGGGTCCCGTCAAGGAGAAACGAGGAGGAGATTTCTATCCTCGTTTCCTCCTCCCACTGTCCCACCACCACGAAACCGTGGGTATAAAACCGGACATATCCCCCTGGTATTTTTTCGTAATCCCTTCCTAAGGGTTTTCCCGGGTCGTAAAAGTAAAGGTCCACCTCCTCTGATTTCCTGGCAAAGGGCACCTCTGTATAGGCCATAAAGCCCCTCAACCTGGCCAGGGCATATCCGAAGAAGATGGCATTTCTGGGAGGAACGGGTCTGTAAACCCCGTCCCTTATCTCTACAAACTCAGGGGCAGCGTAGTTTATGTAGAGGAAATTCTTAAAACCCCTGGGCCTGAACTTTTCCCATAGTTTGTAAAGATAATTAAGGTAAAATACGCTATCCTCCAGGGTGCCATTAAAAAAATCGTCGCTTACAGGGTAATAAACGGTATCCGGAACCTCCACAATACCTTTCTCCTCCACATTGAGAACCCTGCCGAAGTATTCTTCCCCTGTTCCATAACTTTCAGTCATGTCGTAATCCGTATGGGGAAGGACGTTTTTCCCATTTCTGAATCCCTGATTTGTTACCACTAAAAGCCCTGGATGTTTTTCCTTGAGATTTATATAAAATTTCCCTATGGCCCGAAGATAACTTCCCCTGTGTCTTGATTTGAAGTTCAGGAGCATGGGTCGGTATTCCGGCTCCAATATGAAAACTCCACTGGCCCAATCAAAGAAGATTCCGGAATATCCGTGTTTTTCCGCCAGATTCCACAGAAAATCCGTTTTCTTCCTTATAACCTCCTTAACGCCAAAATCAAAGTAAAAATCCTGGCACCAGCCATAGCCCATTTCTTCACAATGGGGAAAGGGGCCCTGGGGATTAAGGGTGGCCGTGTCTTTGTTTTCGTAAACCCATTTCATCAGGGGATTATCCCCTCCCCCGGGATAATGGTATCCAGCAGGGGCCCAATCGTAGAAAACAACCCTTTTTACTCCCATTTTCTTCAACCTTGAAATTTCTTCCCTGGAGAGAAGAACCCCATCCACCCCACCCACTTCTACAAAGTTGAACTTTGAAATCCAGTGTGACCTTTCAGTTAATTCCTCGGGGAAACAGGCCACATAATCACCCCTTTTTGTGGGAAGAAAGGGTTTGATGGCAGCCGAAGCCTGAAATAAGAAAAGTATGAGAATAACCTTCCTCATAGTCTGAATTTTAGCACATGGTTAAGGCCTGTCTGGTATAATTCAATGAAGGAGGGGTACCGAAGTGGCCATAACGGGGTCGGCTCGAAACCGACTGTCCCGCTTTGCGGGACCGTGGGTTCGAATCCCACCCCCTCCGCTTTTTTCCTGTGATATAATTTCCTTCCGGAGAGGTGTCCGAGTGGCTTAAGGAGCACGCTTGGAAAGCGTGTGTCCCGTTACCGCGGGACCGTGGGTTCGAATCCCACCCTCTCCGCCAGTTGCTTTAGAAAATCCGCAATCGTAAATAACAGGGCGTCCTGCCTGTTCACCTGCTTCCTCCTGAACCCCGTCAGGCCCGGAAGGGAGCAGCGGTAAGGGCAGGGGCAGGGTGGACAGAGGGACGCCTTGACTTTTTAAACGCTCGGGTATATTCTTTAATTTTCATGGAAAGGTATATTCCCATCGCCAGGAGGTACAGACCTAAAACCTTCTCCCAGGTTGTGGGTCAGGACCACATCGTCAGGGTTCTTCAGAATCAACTTTCCACGGGCAGGATTCCCCACGCCTTTCTTTTCTCCGGCACCAGGGGGGTTGGAAAGACCACCACCGCAAGACTCCTGGCCAAGGCCCTCAATTGCGAAAAGGGCATAACCCCTGAACCATGCAACCAGTGCAGGGCATGCAAAGCTATTGACCAGGGAAACTTCATGGGGCTTCTGGAAATAGATGGGGCCTCAAATCGTGGAATTGACGAGGTAAGGAATCTTCAGGAGATAATCTCCCAGAGGGCGCTGGAGGGAAGGTTCCGGGTGGTGATAATTGACGAGGTTCACATGCTCACCCAGGAGGCCTTCAACGCCCTTTTGAAGACCCTTGAGGAGCCCCCTGAACATGTGGTATTCGTTCTGGCCACCACCGATTACCAGAAACTTCCCGTTACTATAATATCCAGAACTGTTCATTTTCACTTCAGGGAAATTCCTCATGAGATAATAAAGGAAAACATTGTGGAGATAAGCGAAAAGGAGGGATTTGAGATAGAAGAGGAGGCAGCAGAACTCATAGCCCAGAGCGCAGAGGGAAGCCTCAGGGATGCCCAGACAGCCCTGGAAAAGGTAATTGCTTTTAGCCAGGGGAAGATTACCAGAAAGGATGTGGAACAGGCCCTGGGACTGGTGCCCCAGGACCTCATGTTCACAATAACCAGGGCCGTGGCCGAGGGCAACAGGAAGGAAATCCTCTCTGCAGTAAGGAATATAGTCCTTCAGGGTTATAGCCTGCGCAGGTTTGTAAGGGATTACATGGGTTTTTTAAGAAGAATTTTGATGGGGAAAATAACCGGCCAGGATGAACTCCCCGGGGTTTCCAGGGAAGACCTTTTAAGATATCTGAACATTTTGCTTGAAGGGGAATATCGCATGAGAAATGCCCCTGATCCCAGGGTTTACCTGGAACTTATGCTTTTGAAGATGAGTTTCCTTCGCCATGTAGTTGACCTGGAGGAACTTGTAGATTCTTTGCTCAAGGGAAGGGTTCCGGATATTTCCCTCCCCACCACCCCTTCCCAGGAACCTGAGGAAAAAAGCCGGGTTGCCGAGGAGATTACCAACATTGAAATGGCCCTGTCCAGAAAGAGTTCCATATTATCCACTTCATTTAAGGAAGCGGACAGAGTGGTTTTGAAGGGAGATGTTCTTTCCCTCTTTTATTCAGGCGACAAATCCTTCTATTACAGGAAAATGAACGAAAAAAAGGAAATTCTACAAAGCGTGGCCACGGATGTGCTGGGCAGGAGCATTGAGGTTGAAGTTCATCTGGCCGGGAAAGAAAATGCCGAAAAGGCCGGGGAAAAAGAGGGGGATGACCCCAAGGTTTTACTTCTAAGGAGAATATTTAAAGCCAGGGAGATAAAGGAGGAATGATGGACATTGGGAAATTAATGGAACAGGCAAGGAAACTTCAGGAGGAACTTCAGAGTAAACTCCATGAAATGAGGGTTGAGGGAAGTGCCGGTGGGGAAATGGTTAAGGTAATCCTTGATGGAACAAAGAACCTTGTGGACATAAAAATCAGCGAGGAGATATTCCAGGATGGGGATCTTGAAATGCTCCGTGATCTCATAATTGCAGCATTTCAGGATGCTTCCCGGAAGGTTGAAGAGGAAAGCGGTAAATTGATTGGCTCCATGGGTCTTCCTCCAGGACTTCTTTGATGTACCGGTATCCGAAACCCCTGCAGAACCTTATAAACCTTCTGAGCAAAATTCCAGGAGTGGGGAAAAAAACCGCCCAGAGGATAGCCTTCCATGTTTTAGGCATGGAGGAGGAAAAGGTGAGGCAACTTTCCAGGGCCTTCCTTGATGCCAGAAGGAAAATAAAGGTTTGTTCCATATGTCACAATATTTCCGAAAGCGACCCCTGCGAGATATGCAAAGACCCCGGCAGGGAAGGCTCTAAACTGTGTATAGTGGAAAAACCCATAGATGTGGCTGCCATAGAAAGAAGTGGTGCGTATAAAGGAAAGTATCATGTGCTGGGGGGCGTAATCTCCGCCCTGGATAGGGTGGGGCCGGAGAACCTTCACATTTCCGACCTGAAGGACAGGATAAAAAGGGAAGGTATAAAGGAGATAATAATAGCCCTTAATCCTACCCACGAAGGGGAAATAACTGCCCATTATCTCGTAAGTTTCCTTTCCCCACTTGATGTAACCATAACCAGAATAGGTATAGGGTTGCCAATAGGGGGGAGTTTGGAGTATACTGACCTTGTGACCATAGGAGAGGCATTAAAGGCAAGAAAAAAAATTAAATAAACGAGGTGGAATAATGCAAGGAATGATTGAAGTCCGCTGGCATGGCCGGGCTGGACAGGGAGTGGTAACCGCCTCCCAGCTCCTGGCCGGGGTCATGGCTAAGGAGGGGAAGCATGTCCAGGCTTTCCCCCACTTCGGGGCTGAAAAGAGAGGGGCTCCCATTGAGGCCTACACGAGGATTTCAGATAAGGAGATAAGGGTTCATTCTGAGATTGAAAAACCAGACATGGTCATCGTGGCGGACCCCACCCTCATCGGCGAAGTTCCCATTGCTGAAGGCACCGACGAAAACACCTATTTCCTGTTCAATGCTCCCTTTGAGCCCGCTAAAATCAAGGAAAAACTGGGGATAACCTCAAACAAGGTTTTCACCGTGGACGCTACCAGCATCTCCTTAGACGAGATAGGCAGGGACATTCCCAATGTTCCAATCCTCGCAGCCTTCTTCAAAACCTCGGGACTGATGGATGTGGAGAGGTTCAAGCAACTAATAAGGGAACTTCTTTCCAGGAGATTCAAGGAAAAAATAGTGGAAGCCAACCTTAGGACCATTGAAAGAGCCATCAAGGAGGTGAAGGGATTATGAGAAAAATGGGATGGAAAGAATTACCCCCGGGAGCCATTAATCCCTGGGCAGGAAACTTCATGGAGGTTAAAACCGGAAGTTTCAGGGGAGGTTTGAAACCCGTTTTTCACGAGGAGCACTGCATTCATTGTTTATTCTGCTGGGTTTTCTGCCCTGATAACGCCATCATAGTCAAGGAAGGGAAAATGGTAGGAATAAACTACGACTACTGCAAGGGATGCGGTATATGCACCGTGGAATGCCCCACCTCCCCCAAGAGCCTCACCATGGAAAAGGAAGAGCTTCAACTTTAAGGAGGTAAACCATGGCAGAAAGAAGAATTCTCAACGGTAACGCCGCAATAGCGGAGGCCATAAGGCAGATAAATCCCGATGTGGTGGCGGCCTATCCCATAACTCCCTCCACAGCCATAGTGGAGTATATAGCAAAATTCGTGGCCGATGGACTTATGACCACCGAGTTCGTAACCCCGGAAAGCGAACACTCCGCCATGTCCATGTGTATAGGCTCTTCCGCCGCAGGGGCCAGGGTTTTCACTGCTACCGCTTCCCAGGGTCTTGCACTCATGTTTGAGATGCTTTACATCGCTTCCTCCCTTCGCCTTCCCATAGTGGCAGGAATTGCCAACAGGGCCCTTTCCGCTCCCATTAATATTCACGGGGACCATTCGGATACCATGGGGGCCAGGGACTCGGGGTGGATTCAGATATACTCGGAAAATTCCCAGGAGGCCTACGACAATGTGATACAGGCCTTCCGCATAGGGGAACACAGGGATGTTTCAACCCCGGTAATGGTGGGAATGGACGGCTTTATCCTTTCCCACGCAGTTCAGGACATGCTGGTGGAGGAGGATGATAAGGTTAAGGCATTTGTGAGGGAAAGAAATCCCCTTTACAGCATTCTTGATGTGGACAATCCTATAACTGTGGGTCCCATAGACTTCACCGACTACTATTTTGAGCACAAAAGGAGTCAGTTTGTGGGCATGGAAAATGCGCCTGAGGTGATACTTGAGGTGGCAGAGGAGTTCAAGAAGGAATTCGGAAGGGAATACGGTTTCTTTGAACTTTATAAAATGGACGATGCTGAAGTGGCCATAGTTCTTCTGGGCTCCACCGCAGGCACCGCCAAGGAGGTGGTAGACGAACTCAGGGAAAAGGGAAGGAAGGTGGGTCTTGTGAAGATAAGGGTTTACAGACCCTTCCCTGCTAAGGAACTGGCCGATGTCCTCAGTAATCTCAAGGCGGTGGCTGCCCTTGATAGGGCGGCAAGCCCTGGCGCCGTTGGAGGTCCTCTGTTTACGGACCTCAGGGCATCCCTTTACGAATACGAAAAAAGGCCCATCATCGTTGATTACATATACGGTCTCGGCGGAAGGGATATCGCTCCCAAACACATAGCAGAGGTTTACGAAAGGCTGGAGAAAATAGCAGCCACCGGCGAGCGGGGAGAACTCATTGGTTATATCAATCTCAGGGAATAGGAGGTAAAAAATGGCAATAAGAGCAAGACTAAAAGACCTGGCAACCTTGGATGATAAATTTGTCTCCGGGCACGGACTCTGTCCGGGATGCGGAATTCCCCTGATGCTCCGTATGGTTTTAAGGGCCACGGAGCATCCCATTGTGGCGGTTAATGCCACCGGTTGTCTTGAGGTTTGCTCCAGCGGATTTCCTTATACAGCCTGGAAGATTCCCTGGATGCACAGTGCCTTTGAAAACGCCGGGGCCACCGCCGCAGGAATAGAAGCCGCCTATAAAGCGCTAAAGAGAAGGGGAAAACTTCCCGGAGGGGACAAGAAAATAAAAATAGTTGCCTTCGGAGGCGACGGGGGAACCTACGACATAGGTCTTCAGTCCCTCTCCGGTGCCATGGAAAGGGGACACGATATAGTTTACATTTGCTATGACAATCAGTCCTATGCCAATACCGGCGGCCAGCGCTCCGGAGCAACCCCATATGGCGCTTCTGCCACCACCTCTCCTGCCGGAAAGAAAATTCCCGGAAAACTTCAGTGGAGGAAGAACCTCACGGAAATAATGGCAGCCCACGGCATTTACGCTGCCCAGGCCTCTGTTAGTCACTGGAAGGACCTTTTCATGAAAGCCCAGAAGGCCATTGAGATTGACGGACCTGCCTTTATTAATGTTCTTATCCCATGTCCCACCGAATGGAAGACGAAACCGGAGGATGGTGTTCAACTGGCGAAGATAGCGGTAGATTCTAAAGTCTGGCCTCTCTATGAAGTGGAGAACGGTAAATACAAGATAAACTATTACCCCAAGAAGGAAGTGGATGTGGTGGAATGGTTAAAGCCCCAGGGTCGCTTCGCCCACATGTTCAGGCCTGGAAACGAATGGATGATTGAGGAGTACCGCAAGAGAGTTAACGAAGAATGGGAAAGGTTAGTGCGATTGACAAAACTTTAAACTGTGCCTAAAATAATCAGGGAGGTGGTATGAGTTTTCTCGTTCTTTACTCCGAGGAATACGAGGAAATAAAGAACATACTTATGAACTTAAAGCAGGAGACAAATTCCCGAATTGCACTTATAGTAGAGAAAAACGGTCAGCCTATAGCCTTTGCCGGCGAAATGGACGGAGTTGATACCACCTCCCTGGGTTCTCTTGTGGCAGGGAATGTGGCGGCTACAGAGGGGCTTGCCAGGATGCTGGGAGAAAAAAGTTTCCCCCTGATGTTCAACGAGGGCTCCAGGGAAAATCTTCATATAACCATGATAGGTGATAGGTTCATCCTTGCGGTTCTATTTGATAAGAAGACTTCCTTAGGACTGGTGAGGTTGAGGGCTAAAAACGCAGCCCTTAAACTGGAGCGGGTTTTTTCAAAACTTGAGGAAAAGATGAAGAAGGAAAAGGATAAACTGGGCACCGGGGAAAATCCCCTTGAGGACCTTTCTGAGGAAGATATAGACAAACTCTTCAAGTAGGAGGAATACGATCTCATGGCTATGATCAACCCCAGGCAGAAGGAACTCATAGCCAAAATTGTATATTACGGGCCAGGACTCGGAGGAAAAACCACCAATCTGAAGTACATATTTGACCACACTTCCCCTTCCAGCAGGGGAGAACTGGTCACCCTGAATACCCAGGGGGATAGAACGCTTTTTTTCGATGTTTTACCCCTGAACCTGGGAACCATAAAGGGTTACAAAATAAGGTTCCAACTTTACACCGTGCCCGGTCAGGTTTTTTATTCTGAAAGCAGGAAAATAATCCTCAGGGGAGTTGACGGTATAGTTTTCGTGGCCGATTCCCAGAGGGAAAGAATGGATGCTAACATAGAGAGTATAGAGGACCTTCAGGAAAATCTAAGGCAATATAATTACTCCTTCGCCACCATGCCCTATGTGCTTCAACTTAATAAAAGGGACCTTCCCACCGCCGTCCCTGCTGATGAAATGAAAAAAGCCCTGGTAATTAAGGGGGAACCGGTGGTAGAAGCCATAGCCATAAGGGGAGTGGGGGTTATGGAAACCCTCAAGGAAATAGCCAAACAGGTGCTAATTCACCTCAAAAAGGAATTTCGTTAAACCTATTCCTCTTTTTCCTTTACTATGCCGTATTGAACCAGTTTTCTGTAGAGATTGCTTCTTGGAGTATTCAGGGCCTCGGCGGTCTTTTTTATATTCCAGTTGTTTTCCTTCAGTTTCTGGAGAAGAAAGAGTTTTTCCGCTCTTTCCTTAAAATCCTTCAGGGTTTTCGCCGTAAAAACCGCTGATTTTTCCTCGTCCACTTCTATTAATATGTAATTAGGTAAATGTTTTACATCTATGACCGGCTCCTCCACCATGGTCATGAGCCTGGCCACCAGGTTTTTCAATTCCCGGACATTTCCCGGCCAGGAATACCTCTTCAAAAATTCCATGGCCCTCGGGGTTATTTTTTTCATGGGATAGTTGTTTTCCTCGGAGAACCTCCTCATGAAATATTCCACCAGGACCGGAATGTCACTTTTTCTCTTGCGAAGTGCTGGGACCTTTATTACCACAACTCCTATCCTGTAAAAAAGGTCCTCCCTGAAGAGTTTGGCTCTTACCAGTTCCTCAAGGTTTTTGTTTGTGGCGGCTATTATCCTGGTGTCAACGAAAATGGGTTTTGTGCTTCCCACCCTGGTTATTTCACCCGTCTCTATGGCTCTGAGTAGTTTTGCCTGGGTTTTGAGGCTCATTTCCCCTATTTCGTCCAGAAAGAGGACCCCTCCGTTGGCTGCTTCAAACTTTCCTATTTTTCTGTCTACTGCTCCGGTAAAGGCTCCCTTCTCGTGCCCGAACAACTCGCTTTCAATTAACTCTTCGGGTATTGCAGCGCAGTTCAAACTTACGAAGGGCCCCTTTTTCCTTTCGGAGAGGAGGTGGATGGCCCTGGCCACCAGTTCCTTGCCACTACCACTCTCCCCCTGTATCAGAACCGTGGTATCGGTTTTGGCCACCTTTCTTATCTGGCTCCACATCCTCTGCATGGGTTCCGATTCCCCTATGAGGTGGATGCTACCCAGGACCTTTTCCCTGGGGGCGAAACGGGTCAGGGCTTTTTCCACGGAGAGAATCAATTCCTCCTTGCTGAAGGGATATATCAAAACATCAAAGGCCCCGAGCCTTACCAGTTCTATGGAATGGGAAATGTTCCTGTTCTCCGTGATAACTATGATGCTGGTCCCGGCTTCCTCACCCCATTGAAGGATGGATTCTATGCCTTCCCCATCGTCTACAACCAAGACCTCAGGGTTTAAACTCCTCAATTTTTCCATGACCTTTTCCCTGGGAACCCTCTCAATGGGATAATCCTCCAGGGCTTCGTGCACCTCACTCTTTTCGCTGCTGACTAAAATCTTCATAGGGATTATTATAACCGAGTTTAAAGACGAAGGGGTATAATTTAACTGTGTTCAGAAGGCTTACGGAAAAAGACGCCCTCAAATTAAGGCAGAGGGGTCTAATCGTTGGAACCAGCGGTTTTTCCTATAAACACTGGAGAGGTAAATTTTATCCCCAGGGAATTTCCCCCTCCCTTTACCTGGAGCATTATATGTTGTTTTTCACGGCTGTGGAACTGAATGTTAGTTTTTACCGCCTCCCCAACGAGTCCGCCCTTCTTTCCTGGAAAAAAAGAGCAAAGCCTTATTTTACCTATGTGATGAAACTTTCCAGGATTATTACCCATAGAAAAAGGCTTAGGGTGGAGAGGCAGGAACTATTCAGACACCTGGACCGTTACAGGCTATTAGGTGAGAAACTGGAGGGTGTTCTCGTTCAACTTCCCTCAAGTTTAAAAAAGGATGTTTCCCTTTTAGAAGGATTTTTAAACCTTCTTCCCTCGGATATTCCCTTCTTTTTTGAGTTCAGGAATCCGCAGTGGTGGGACGAGGAAGTTTTTGGTATCCTTCGCAGTTTTTCTGCAGGAATCGTGATAACCGACTGGAAGGGCATGCCCGAGGATTATCCTCCGGAATTCCGTTTCTATTACATAAGGAGACACGGACCCACCTCAAGGTATACATCCCGCTATTCAGAAGATTACCTGGATGAACTTGCCAGGAGGATGATTAGTCTACCGGGAAAGGTCTATGCCTTTTTCAATAACGATTATAGGGGCTTTGCCGTGGAAAACGCCCATTACCTTCAGAGAAAACTGCTTTCTATGCTATAATTTAAAGGATTAAGATGGTTTATCCCCTTTTTCTGAACGATATAGTTAAACTGGCGTCCCACCCTTCAAATCCCCTCCACCGCCTGAAAACCCCCCTTTCAAGTCCATCGGCGGAAAGGCTCAGGTTTATTGTTTTTCTGGCCGAAAAACTTAATGTGCTTTCCAGCATGGGGACAGGGTGGACTGC
This sequence comes from Candidatus Aminicenantota bacterium, assembly GCA_027025175.1. Lineage (GTDB taxonomy): Bacteria > Acidobacteriota > Aminicenantia > S016-38 > S016-38 > JALSNJ01. The sequence goes on from JALVRF010000020.1 coordinate 14,312, forward strand.
GGGTGAAAGATTTGACGAATTTCTGGAGGGAGAGCCCGGACAGTGGTGGGCTGAATTTTTCAATGCCTTTCTTGAGGAGAACGACTGGGATGAACTCGCCCTGACAGTTAAACTCAAGTCCATAGGAAATCGCCCCTCTCCTTCCCGGGCCAGAAAATTCGTAATAGAAAATATCAGGGAAGGGGAAACAGCAGGGGAGTTCTCCAGCAGGTTAAAGGAAGAAGCAAGGGATTTTTACCGAAAAACCCGGGGATGGATTTTGAGGAGGCAGAGCCGGGAGGCGGAGTGGGAGGAACTTGAAGAAAAAATCATTTTTGCGGTTGTAAAAGAACTGAGATGGCTTGCCATCCTCAGGGAAGAAGAGCCTCTGGCATTTACGCAGGAGGGCAGATTTCTCCTGGAGGGTAAAATTCCAAAGATTCCCCTGGAAAAACCCCTGGTTAAACCAGATTTTGAAATTATAGCCCCTTTGAATACCCACCCCGCAGATATTTTCTTTCTGGAAAAAGTGGCGGAACCCATCTCTTCCCATGGAGTCTATACATACAGGATAACTCGCTCTTCTATTATGCAGGCTATGGAAGCAGGAATTGGAACCCGCCAGATAGTGAATAGGCTGGGGCAATGGGGACCTGTTCCTGAAAACCTCAGGGAGAACATTCTGCGATGGGGAGCCCGTTTTTCCAGAATAAAACTCAGGTTTGGAGTGGTCATTGAGGTTGAAGACCCACACCTTCTTCAGGAATTGATGCACATAAATAGGTTGAGGAATCTTATCCTTCCCCTTAATTCAAAATATGCTCTGGTGAAAACTGAAAACCTGGAGGAGGTAAGGAGAATCCTCCGGTCAGGGGAATATTATTCGGAGGTTCCCAGGGAATGGAGTGATAAGAAAATAGTTTTCCTTACTTCCAACCAGGCAGAAGCCCTGAAAAAATTCTTGAAGGAGAGGGTGGAGGACCTCAAATTTCCCTTTAATGTAATAATAGAGGAGGTTATAGAGAAACTATGATACCCCTTAAGGACGATATTCCATCGGAAACCCTGCCCCTGGTAAATTATCTTCTCATTTTTGTGAATTTCGTTGTTTTCTTCTACGAATTAAGCCTTTCACCCATAGGCCTTCACCGTTTCGTTTATACCTTCGGGTTCGTTCCTGCGAAGTTTTCCTGGGCCCTTATGCACGGCCAGCCCATTTTATCATCTTTACTTCCGGTCTTTACCTCCATGTTCCTGCATGGGGGATGGTTTCACATCCTGGGGAACATGCTTTTCCTTTACATTTTTGGGGATAATGTGGAAGATGCCATGGGGCATTTTAGGTATTTCATCTTTTACATAATTTCCGGTCTGGTAGCCGCCCTTTTCCAGTACATAATAAGTCCCCATTCTACATCACCCATGATTGGAGCCTCCGGAGCTATAGCCGGGGTGCTTGGCGCATATTTTGTTCTCTATCCCAGAGCCAAGATTTTAACCCTGGTTTTCTTCTTTATTTTCGTGGATGTTATTTACATACCAGCCTTTTTCTTCCTGTTTTTCTGGTTCGCCTTTCAAATAATCAACGGAAGCGCATCCCTGGCCATGCCAGGGGCAGGTGGAGTGGCCTGGTGGGCCCATATTGGAGGGTTCGTGGCCGGCGTAAGTTTGGTGCCCTTCTTTAAGAAAAAAGGTCCTGCATATAGATTTTTTAAACCATGGTAGGAGGTGAAAAATGAATTACTTTGACCTTTTCTGGATTTTCCTGCTATTCCTTGCCTTTCTCCCATATTTCAAACAGAAGATGATGGAAGGGGCAAGGTTAAGGTTAATGAGGGACCTGGAAAAGCAGAGAAATTCCAGGGTAATAATACTGATCCACCGGCAGGAATCCATGAGTTTTCTGGGAATACCCCTGGTAAAGTTCATAGACATAAACGACTCCGAGCAGGTTCTCAGGGCAATAAGATTGACCCCGGACGAGATGCCCATAGACATGATTCTGCACACGCCAGGAGGACTGGTTCTTGCAGCAGAACAAATAGCCAGGGCTTTAAAGGGACACAAGGGTAAAGTTACGGTTTTCGTTCCTCACTATGCCATGAGCGGTGGAACTCTCATAGCCCTTTCAGCAGATGAGATTGTCATGGACGAGAACGCTGTTCTCGGCCCCCTGGATCCCCAGATCGGTGGGTATCCGGCAGTCAGCATAATAAAGGTAGCCCGGGAAAAGGAACCGAAGGACCTTGACGATAAAACCCTTATCCTTAAGGACATTTCCGAGAAGGCTCTGGTTCAGATGAGGAATTTCGTGGAGGAGATTCTTAAGGAAAAATTGGGGGAAAGAGCAGGGGAAGTGGCTGATAGGTTGACCGGTGGCACCTGGACCCACGATTATCCAATAACTGTAGAGGAATTGAGGGCCATGGGAATTGAAGTTTCCACCGATATGCCTAAACTGGTTTACAACCTTATGGAACTTTTCCCCCAGCCAATTCAGAATCGCCCATCAGTTCAGTTCATACCGCTGCCCTACGAGGGAGCGCCCAAGAAGGTGGAAAAATAGATTTTTTGTTCTAAAATAGAAATTGAGCCCGGCTCCTTGGGTCACGTTAAGTGGCACCGCCTTTGGCTAAAGGTGGAAGGAAGCCGGGCATTTTTTATGTCCTTAAAAAAGGACACTGCAAAGCAAAGGCCCGGTAAAAAAGCCATTTTGTTCTGGCACACTTTTTGCTATTCTTTTTAGTGAAGGAGGTTAAAGATGAGGAAAAAGGCATTACTGATAATAGGAATTTTCCTTCTGGTGGGGATGGCTTTGGCCTATGGGGATTACGGTGACCGGACTGCGAGGTATTTCGCAAGGCTGAATTACCTTTCTGGACAGGTCCTTATAGAAAGAGCAGGGGCAGAGGGTTTTGAGGATGCGGTGGTTAATATGCCAATAGAGGAAGGGGATAGATTAATCACAGCCGATGGAAGGGCTGAGATTTATGTGGGATTTTCCACCTTTATCCGGCTGGACAGAAATACGAAGATGGACCTTCTGGTTCTTCCTGCTCAGAACGGGAGAAAGAGATTTGTGGCCAGACTTATTTATGGAAGAATTTACCTCATATCCTTCAGGGAAAAACTTAAAACCACCATTGAAGTAAAGGACGCTGAGTTCAGACCCCTGGAGAAGGGTTCCTATGTGGTTATAGATCAGGAGAATTACATGGAGTTTCAGGTAATTGAAGGATATGCCGAACTGCGCGCTGGAAGAGAAAGCCTTGATATTGCTGAGCGGGAAAGGGTTTACATCCAGGGTTATGAGATATACGGCCCTGAGAGGCTAAGAGAATACAACGATGATTTTTACCGCTGGAATATGGAGCGCGACAGGAAAATTTCTCAGGGATATACATATTCAAGATATCTTCCCCCCGAACTTTCCGATTATGGCTGGGAACTTTCCAGTTATGGAAGGTGGCGCTATCTTCCTCCCTATGGCTGGGTGTGGGTTCCCGCCTATACTCCCTGTCCCGATTGGAGGCCCTATTACTATGGAAGGTGGGTATGGGTTCCCGATGGCTGGTTCTGGGTTGGATATGAACCCTGGGGCTGGGTGGTTTACCATTATGGGAGATGGGGCTGGAGTGCAGGTATAGGATGGTACTGGATACCCAGGCCTTACTGGTCCTATGCCTGGGTGGACTGGTTCTGGTTTGACGATTATGTGGGCTGGGTTCCCCTGGATATTTATGGAAGACCTATAATCGTGATTAACAATGTGGTTTACAACTACTACGATTATGTTCCCCTTAATGCTTATTCAGCGGTTATAGTGCGCAGGGATATGCTGGCCGCCTCCAATATAAGAAGGGTCGCCCTTAGAAAAAGCCAGTTCAGGGCTGTGGGAGTGACCAGGGCCAGGGTTTCCAGTTCTCCCCCTCCCCTGAGGCCTGTATTTGCCGTAAAAAAGACCTCCATGGGCCCCAAAAGGGTTATAGCCGGGGTCAAGCCAGTCGCCATGAGCAAAGGAAGATTTTCCACGGCCACCAGACCATCCGCCACATTCATAGGAGGAGCCACTTCCAAAAGAAGGGTGAGTTCCCGTGGAGGGTTTTCCTCCGGTACCTATAGAAGGGCTACAGCCTCCTCTAAATCCTCCTGGTCATCCTCAACAGTTCGCAGGGGAAGCAAAACCACCTCATCGACCAGGGGCGCCTGGTACAGGAGAAAGGCTCAGTCCTCCTCCCGGACAAATAAGGGCTCTTCCTCCGGGGGCTTTACCAACGTTCAAAAGAAAAAATCAGGGGCGGTGAAAAAGAAAAAGGAACAATCTGCCTATTATCCTTCGTATGGAAGAAACTACACAGGTTATCACCGGGCAACCACCTCCAGGGGTAAGAGATCGGGTAATGGCAATTACTGGCATCCTCGTTCTTCCCGTTCCTATGGCTCGTATACAGGAAGGCATCGTTCCTACGCCGGATCAAGGAGCGCCGGGTATACCAGAAGAAAAACTTCCTTCTGGGGAAAATTGTGGAATGGTGTTACCCGGGGGTCATCCTATGGTAGCAGGAGAAGGAGCACCAGCAGTTCCTCATGGGGACATTCCCGTTCTTACAGTTCCGGTTCCCGTTCCCGCTCTTCCTCGTGGGGCTCCCATTCCTTCCACAGAGGCTCCTCGTATTCTTCCTCCCACAGAAGTTCAGGTTCTTCAGCGAGAAAAAGGCATTAAATAAAAGCCCCGGTCTTCAGGGTAGTATGAGGACCGGGGTTTCCTCTTCTACCAGGTCAAAGAGTTCCGCTATGTCCCTGTTGCCCATTCTTATGCAACCCTTTGAAGCCGGGGTTCCAAGAAGGTGCTCCTCGGGAGTTCCGTGTATATAAATGAACCTTTCCTTGGTGTCCACTTCCCCTCCCCGGTTTTTCCCATCTTCCAGTCCCTCCAGCCACAGAATCCTGGTGGTTATTAAGTCCCCCTCGGCCGGGAAAGCGGCGATTTCCCCGGTAAATTCCCTCCCCACAAAAACCCCACCCAGGGGAACCCCGTGGCCTATTTTTTTGTAAATACTGTGTATTCCCAATGGGGTTTTAAAGGAATTCCTGATGAAGCCCATGCCGAATTTTGAGGAGGATATGGGATAGGACTTCAGGATTTTATTCCCCTCTATCAGATACAGTTTCTGTTCCGAAATAATTACGAGAATAAACTTTTTTTCTGCGGGATCCTTCATTTCATTCATTCATTTCATCTAAATTTTAAAGTCGTGAATTGGAATCGTCAAACCCGGGACCCTCAATTAGTCAATTAGGGACAGACCCTTTTTTATTAATTTCTTCCCTTTTCCCGAAATCCATCCCGAAAATTTCCCCAGAACCCACCCTCTGGCTAAAACTTCCCCTCCTGAAACTCCCCTCAGACGAAAATCCCCCCTCAAACGAACAGAAATCCCTTATCTTTTGCTAAAAACTTCGTAAAACCGCAGACCTATCCTTTGGTGGGGAAAACCTTCCCCTTCCCTCTACGCTAACACAAACCCTTCCCCTCGCCACTTAACCCGCCGCCTGTGGGGAAACTTCGCCAAAACCCTCCTCACAAACTCCTCACCTCCATAAACTA
>JALVRF010000021.1 GCA_027025175.1 Candidatus Aminicenantota bacterium
TAGCAGTGGATATGGTGGAGGAGGGGCTTATCAACGAGAAGGAGGCAGTGCTCAGAGTGGAACCTGAGGCTTTAGAGCAGGTCCTTCACCCCATGTTTGACCTGGAGGAGAGAAAGAAGCACCAGCCTGTGGCCAAGGGGCTTCCCGCTTCCCCCGGGGCTGCCACGGGAAGGGCTGTATTCACCGCTGAAGATGCCGTTCAATGGGCCAAGAGAGGGGAGAAGGTCATTCTGGTAAGGCCGGAGACTTCCCCGGAGGATATAGCAGGAATGAAGGCTGCCCAGGGTATATTAACCTCCACAGGCGGAATGACCTCCCACGCGGCGGTGGTGGGAAGGCAGATGGGTAAACCCGCAGTGGTTGGTTGCGGCGATATAAAGGTTTACGAGGAGGAGAAGAAATTTGAGGTAAAGGGGAAGGTGGTTAAGGAAGGGGATTGGGTTTCCATAGACGGAACCACCGGGGAAGTGTTTATAGCCAAACTTCCTACCGCCCCCTCGGAGATAATTCAGGTGGTGATGGGAAAACTCCCCAGAGAGAAATCAAAACTTTATCCCTATTTTGAAAAACTCCTGACCTGGGCGGATAAATACAGAAAACTGGGGGTGAGGAGCAACGCGGATACCCCACACGATGCCCGCCTGGCCAGGTTATTCGGGGCAGAGGGTATAGGGCTTGCCAGAACCGAGCACATGTTCTTCGCCCCGGAGCGCCTCCCCATAATGCAGAGCATGATTCTTGCAGAAGGGGAAGAAGAGCGCAGGGAAGCCCTTTCCAAACTCCTTCCCATGCAGAGGGAGGACTTCTACGGGCTCCTGAAGGAAATGCAGGGATACGAGGTTACCATAAGGCTCCTTGACCCGCCACTTCACGAGTTCCTTCCCAAGAGGGAAGAACTGGTGGAGGAGATTCATAAAAAGAAGAGAATCCTTGAAGCCATGGAATTTGAAGCCGAACATAGCGGTGAAGCGGAGAAGATAGTTGAGGAACTGGAAGCCGAGATAGAAAAACTGGAAAAACTCCTTGCCAGGGTTGAAGAGCTCCACGAGTTCAACCCCATGCTGGGACACAGGGGATGCCGTCTGGGAATAACCTTCAACGAGATTACCGAAATGCAGGCAAGGGCCATATTTGAAGCAGCAGCAAGGCTCCTCAGGGAAGGAATAAAGGTCTATCCTGAGGTTATGGTTCCCTTAGTTGGGCATGTAAGGGAAATCGAGGACCAGAAGAGAGTCATAGACAAAGTGGCGAAGGAGGTTATGGAGGAGTACGGAGTGGAGATTCACTACAGGGTGGGGACCATGATAGAGGTTCCCAGGGCGGCTTTGACAGCGGACCAGGTGGCCTCTGTGGCGGAGTTCTTCTCCTTTGGAACCAACGACCTTACCCAGATGACCTTTGCCCTGAGTCGTGACGATGCAGGGAAATTCCTGAACATTTACCTGGATAAAGGAATATGGCCCAAGGACCCCTTCCGCACCCTTGACAGGGATGGGGTGGGTGCGCTCATGAAAATAGCGGTGGAAAAAGGCAGGGCCACAAGGCCGGACCTCAAGATTGGAATATGCGGAGAACACGGAGGAGACCCAGAATCCATTTACTTCTGCCACGAAATTGGACTTGATTATGTAAGCGCTTCTCCCTACAGGGTGCCTGTTGCAAGGCTGGCTGCGGCAAGAGCGGCCCTTCAGGAAAAATAATTCAGAGCAATTTTGGGAGAGGGGGCTCCTCCTCTCCCTTAAACTTGAATTCTTTAGTGGAACTGTATAAAATTTCATTATGAGGCTCTCTAAGAATCAGATTGCCCACCTGGCGATGACCATCGTCAGGCAACTGGAGGAGGAGGGGAAGATTATAGTGGAAGACGAACACCGGCTCATAGAGGAGGTGGAGGAAATTATAACCGAGGAATTCAGGAAGGAGGACGAAATAGAGGAGGAAGCCAAAAAACTCCTTCAGAATTACATTGAGGACATCCGCCGCTCCAGGATTGAATATAACGAAGTTCTGAAAATGGCCAAGAGGAAATTGGCCAAGAAGAAGGGGGTGGTTCTGTGACGGTCAGGCTTTCCAGGGCCAAAATAAATCGTCTTGCCGACATCGTTATAGAACTTCTTCAGCAGGTGGATTATGTGGACTTTCCCCCCGGAGTTGACGCACCTGCCCTGAGGGTTAGTATTAAAAAGGCCATAGAAAAGGAACTCCATATGTACCAGGAAATAGAGGAGAAGGTAATCCAGAAGATAAAATCCCAGAGAAAAACCGTGGTGGAGGGCAGCAGGGAATGGGACATACTCTTCAGGAAATACTATAACGAAGAGATAGGTAAACTGGACAAGACCCTCTAATCTTTTGTCTTGACGGAAGAATTTTAAGGAGTTATACTGCTTCCTTAATTAATGATTTTATAAATCATTTAAGGAGGCTTAATATGTTCGTATGCGACGATTTCGTAAAAAGAGCGAGGGTTTTCCGTTCCTATTTTGAAAAGGAGGGCCTCACCCTGCGGCCATGCGCTTACGATGCCCTATCGGCCATTCTTATAGAAAAAGCTGGCTTTGATGTGGTAGGAACCTCGGGTTATGGGATTTCCGCATCTATTATAGGACAGCCGGATATAGGGCTTGTGGGTTACGGAGAAATGGTGGAAAGGGTTAGAACCATGATAAATGCGGTTTCTCTACCGGTGGATGTGGATGCCGATACAGGATACGGTAACGCCCTTAATGTTTACTGGACCGTGAAAAACTTTGCAGGGATAGGAGCAGCCGGGATAAGGATTGAGGATCAGGTATGGCCTAAACGCTGTGGCCACATGGCAGGAAAGCAAATCATACCCACTGAGGAGATGATGAGAAAGATAAAGGCGGCTGTTAAGGCCAGGGAAGAGACTAACCCCTTTCTTGTAATTGGGGCCAGGACGGATGCAAGGAGCGTTTACGGTTTTAATGAAGTTCTTGAGAGGGCAAAGGCCTATGCAGAGGCCGGGGCAGACTATGTCTATATAGAGGCCCCCCAGTCCCTTGAAGAAGTGGAAACTCTGGTAAGGGAAGTTCCCGTCCCCATTTCCTTTAACATAATCCCTGGAGGGATGACCCCTCCATTTACCCTGAAACAACTTGAAGAGGCCGGTGTGAGATACCTTTCGGTGCCCATGGTTTGCCTTTACCCGGCGGTAAAAGCCATAAAGGAGGCCCTTGCTTCGCTAAGGGAAGGAGATCTTGGGAAACTTGTTCACATGGGGGTTTCCTGGAGCGAGTTTAACGAAATTGTAGGGCTGAACTTCTGGAGAAGCCTGGAGAAGGGGCTGCTTTCCTCTGAGGAACTTTTGGAAAAATACGGGTCCAGCAATGTGGAGGAGGTGGCAGAAAGGGAAAGAAAGGAAGCGGAAAACCGTTGGGCCGGTCAGAAGTTACAATGACAGGATGGGGTCTTTTCCACGGCCGTCGTAATCTCATCCTTTCCCAGCGGAGAGCCTGAGGAGCCTGTTATGAAAAGTTCCGGACTCAGGAAGAACATGGTAGGAACCCTGTTTATTTTGCCGAAACATTTTCTCAGTTGAGGAGAATAAAGTACAACGGGGAAGGGCAGGTTCTTTTTCTTCAGAAATTCCTCCAGTAATTGGCGATTGGTATCCATTGAAATGGCCAGGACATTTTTACCTGTAATTTGTTTCAGGAGTTCCAGTTCCTTCTGACAGGCCAAGCAGGTGCTTTCAAAAAATACTATTATGAGGGGTTTGCCGTAAAAATCCTCAACGCGAATAGTCCTACCGTTGGTAGTCCTTAGAGGCATAATTCTGCAATTGTGGGAAAGACTTCTCCCATGGGAATGGGGGAGGAATATTATGACTGAAAAAAAGAACAGGCCCACTATTATGAGTTTCAGTTTAGAACCCATATTTTTCCCTCAGGCTCAGAAGCATCTGGTTTTTGGGATAGACGCTGAGGCCCTTCATCAACCATTTTTTTGCTGCTCCTGGATTTCCGAACTTCATGTAAAAGAGCGAAAGCAAATAATATGTCTGGGGGACAGGGGCCACCTTTTCCCCTATGAGCAATGTATGGATAGCCTCTGGCAGTTCGCCTTCCTCTTCTAAAAGCAGGGCAAGGTTCACATAGGGTTTGGGATTGGAGGGGAAGAATTTTATTTCCTTTCTATATTCTTCCTCTGCCCTGCCGTAATTTCCTTCCCTGGCGAAGATAACCCCTAAATTGAAGTGCAGGTCCACATAGCCCCTGGCATTTTTCTTTTCCACCTTCAGAAATTCCTCCTTCGCTTTCTGAATGAGGGAGGGATCGTTGTTCTTTACCCCCAGCCTGAGATAATCCAGGCCCAGTAGATAATGGGCATGGTCCAGGTCCGGGGCCAGTTTTAAAGCTTTTTTAAGGTATTTGTAAAATAGCGGGTATTTTTTCTCCTTGTAGTAAACCATGGCCTTCAGGCTATATCCTAAGGCCATTTTGGGGTCCTTTTCTATGAGAAGGTCAATGTGTTTGAGGGCTTCCTGATATTTGCCCATCCTGAAGTATACGCTTCCTATTCCAATAATGGCGGAGACGTCGTTGGGCCTTCTTCTGAGGAGTTCCTTGTAGAGTTCTATGGCCCTTTCGTAATTTCCCGCATTTTCGTTGACCCGGGCTGCCTGGGATATTACTTCTTCCATATCAGGGTCTTCCTTCAATATGGAGTCAAGAATCTCAGCCGCTCTCCTGTATAGACCCAGTTTGGCCAGGCTCATCCCCCTGCTGAGTTTTTCCAGAAGGTGAATTTTGGTCTTGGGATCCGGGAGTTTCTCAGATGGAAGTTTCTCCTGGTGTATTATTCCCACATATCCCAGGGACTGAAGTTTCCGAAGGAATTCCGGGTCCACCTTTGAGGGCTTATCCTCTTTAAACTGCGACACCATGGCCTTGAGTTCCCGTTCCATTTTTTTCGAGTTCCCGAACCCATACCTGTTCTTTTTTTCCGTGGGGTCCCGGGTAAGGTCATAAAATTCCCTTATTGAAGAGAGGATGAAATGATTTTTTCCATCTATAAGGGAATACTGGGGAGCCCATCCGTAATGATATTTCCCGTAAAGGCTCTCGGAGTAGACCTCCCTTGTTCCTTCCCTGTCGGAAATCAAACTTTCCCCGTCCATTTTGTGGGGACATTTCATCTGGAAGTAATCACAAAGGGTGGGATATATGTCGGTGAGGGCTACCGCCCTTTTTATCCTTTTGAAGGGTCTCTTATTATTGGGGAACTTAATGACCAGGGGGATGTGGAGGTCCTCAATGTAAAGGAAAACCCCATGTTCGCTTTCCCCGTGGTTTTTAAGACCTTCCCCGTGGTCTGCAGCCATGATTATGAGGGACTTCTTATAAATGCCCATATCCTTTAGATATTTTATGAATTCTCCGATTATCTCGTCGGCATACAGAACCTCCCCTTCGTAAAGGCTCCTCTCCTCCTTTCTGAACCTTTCCGGGGGTTTATAGGGGGAATGAGGTTCATATATGTGGAGAAACATGAAGAAATTGTCGTCCTTTTGTTTGTCAAGCCAGTCTTCTGCCAGGTGCACAGTCTGAATTCCCGGACGTTGCACCGCCCCTAAGGAAATGGCTCCTGTGGTGTTTTCTATGTTGTCCTCATAGAAGTCAAAACCCCTGGAAACCCCGGTCCTGTGATGAAGAACTATGGTGGATACGAATCCCGCAGTCCTCTTGCCATGAGCCTTCATCCATTCCGCTATGGTTTTTTCCTTTTTCTTGTACTGGAAGCCTATGTTGTCCCTTACCCCGGTATGAGGAGGAATCATCCCGGTAAAGAGTGTGGTGTGGGAGGGAAGGGTGAGGGGAATATGGGTATAGGCATTTTCACAAACCATCCCATCCGAGGCCAATTTCTCCCAGGTCTTTGTCCTTTCGGCCTCAGGGCTAAAAACCGATACATGGTCGGCCCTCAGGGTGTCAATAACGATGATGAAAACAGGGGTTTTGGAAAAAGGGGCCCTTTTAAAACCCCTGGAACAGAAACTCAGTCCCATGGCTAAAAGGGCCACAATGGCAATCTTCCTCATTTTTCCTCCCTCAATTTTTTCTTTCCCCAGCGAAGAATAAGCCACCCGGAAATTATCATAATTATACTGAGAAACTGGGGGAGAGACATGCTCAAATAGGGGCTGGAGGTCTTGAAAATATAACCTCCCCTTCCTGCATCTCCCCTGTAGAATTCCACGAAAAATCTTATGAGTCCGTAATTAATAAGGTAGTGGGCGGTTATTTCTCCGTCAAATCTTCTTCTTTTCCAGAGTTTTGTCAAGTAGAAGAAGTTTAGAAAGTCCAGGATAGATTCGTATAGCTGGGTAGGGTGAATTTTTACCCCGGCCATGGGATGACGGAAGGGACCTAAGTGAGGAAACACCATTCCCCAGGGCATGTTCGTTGGCCTTCCGAAACAGCATCCGGCGGAAAAACACCCCAGCCTTCCTATTCCCTGGGTAAGGGCCACGGCCCAGAAACCTATGTCAAGGGTCAGAACCCATTTATCTTTGAAGGTATAGCGGAGATAAATTATCCCGAAGACAACTCCAAACAGTAGGGCACCGTGGAAGGCCCCGCCAGTTTTGAAAACATTCCAGAGTCTCTGCGGATGTGTGATATTGAACATGGGATGGCGAATGAGCATAAGGAGAACCGAATAGAGCTGTGCGCCAATTTTAGCCACAGCGGTTATGAGCAGGGCTGCTGCAAGGACTTCCCAGGGGTCAAGCCCCAATTTCTTCGCCTTTACCACGGCTATGGTTATACTCACCGCAATGGCTATGGCGTAAATAATGGAATAGGTATAGATTATTCTTCCATGGTATACGAACAAAATAGGATACATACTATTAAGGATAATAAAAATTTGGAAATTTTTGAAAAAATCCTTGACTTTTTCAGGGCAGGTCAATATAAATATAAAAGGTATGAATTAAATTATAAAAAGGGAGGTGTCCATGCGAACCAAGGTTATTTTAGCCTTGGGGGTATTCTTGGTGGCTGCTTTTTTGGTTCCCACTCCCAAGAGGACCCCTAAAGCAACTCCGGCTCTTAGAGCCCTGATAGCCCTTTACCGCAATGCCGGCACCTGGACCCTTAAGGGGGATCAGGTATTCAAGGTGGCGGAAAGGATTGTAAAGAACAGGGCAAAAAGGGCTCACAGGAGAATGGTTGTTCCTAAATGGAAAAAACTGGAGAAGATGCTCAGGAAGGTTTATGGCAAGAACTTCCGTCTCACCGGTGATAGCCTGCTGAAACTGGTGGGAAAGAGAAATTATACCATTAACGGCTCGGATGTTTATGCCGCCCTCATTATGGTAAACGGAGACGGAAATTTCCTTCGCTCCTACGGGGTGAAAATTCTCGGAAGATATGTAACCGACAAGGGAACCACTATGATAGCCGCTGATCTTCCCATTGCCTCAACGCCGAAACTCCTCAGGGACAGCAAGGTAAAGGGGATATTCGTCACTGCCAGAATGATCCCCACCCTTGACAAGTCCGTTCCTGCTACCGGGGCCGCCAGGATAAGGATCAGGGAATACAGCAACTTCTCCAAGGGCTACACCGGAGAGGGTGTAGTGGTGGGCGATGTGGATACTGGTATTGACTGGAGCCATGAGGACTTCGTTGACCCGGTAACTGGAAAAACCAGGATCAAATACATCTGGGACCAGACTGTTGATACAGCCGGCCAGACTCCTGCGGATTCCGACCCTGATCTTGCTTCCTTCAACTACGGAACTGAATGGACTGAAGACCAGATTAACAACGGGCTCTGCACCGAAACCGACGAAGACGCCCACGGAACCCATGTTATGGGTACTGCTGCCGGTAACGGTTACGCCACTGGCAACGGATATCACCGCTGGCGCTACATAGGAGTGGCCCCCAAAGCCGACATAATAATGGTCAAAACCTCATTCTACACCAGCGACATAATTAACGGGATAAAGTACATATTTGAAAAGGCCAAGGACATGGGGAAACCCGCTGTGGTTAACCTTTCACTGGGTTATGGATTTTATGTGGAACCCGGTGGAGGATTCGGAATCTGCCATTACCCTGGACCCTATGACAGTTCTTATCCTTATTATTCCGGCCTTACTCCTTATGGTGTGTATTTCCCTGCGGATGGGACAGATGACTGGTTAACTGGTTCTGTCGAAAGCGTTATTGATGAATACGGAAGCGGTTATTTCGTGGTTAAATCCGCTGGAAACGACGGGCACTGGAACACCTACACCGACATAACCGGAGGGGATTATCCCTATACTGTAGGGGCTGAACACGCCCAGGGAGACCTTTCCCGGGGACCCTTTACCATAAAATGGAATGCCTACGACTATGTGAACAATCTTTTTGGGTTTGGCTCCTGGCTCTTCTATTACGAGAACCATTTCGCCTTCTGGTTTGAAGGAAATCCAACGGTTCAGATAACTATAACAGGACCCCATGGGACAACCTATACGGGCGGGACTGGTGACCAACGCTGGCAGTGGCAGCCCGTCGGACCTCCGCCCTACGACGGGGATGTGGCCTTTGACTTTTCCTACGGACCATCACCCTGGAACGGAGATACCTTCGGGTTCGTTGATGTAACCTATGCCTATAATGCCTGGTATTACTACTACAACAATGGAATGTACCTTCCCTATTACTACTACCAGCCTGCTCCTGGAGAATGGACCATGAAGGTGGAGGCGGTCTCCGGAGGAGGACCCTTTGACATCTATGCCCACGACTATGTGATGTATTATGGACATGTCTATCCTATGAGTTATGTGTCTTATTCCCCCATAACCTACAATTACGATTATTCAAAATACATAATTGACTTCGGCGTATCGGATAAAGTTATTACCGTGGGTGCGTGGAATACCAAATGGTACTGGCACGCCTCCACCGGCGGTTACTATACCTATTTAACCCAGCCTTGGATTGGGACCGTGGCTGAATTTTCCTCTCCGGGGCCAACCAGGGACGGAAGGCTTAAACCCGACATTTCCGCTCCCGGGGAAATAATTATTTCCTCTGCCTCCTCTGATGCCTCATGGAATCCCTCAAGCCTTGCCGAAGATGGGGTCCACGGACAGATGTCCGGAACATCCATGGCTGCTCCCCATGTTACCGGCGCCGTGGCCCTGATAATCCAGAAGTACCTGAAGAAGGGAAGGGTTCCCAATCTAAATCAGATAAAGAGAAAAATAACCGGCTGGGCCAGATCTGACCTTCATGTCCGCGGTTACGGAGGACCTCCCAATAAAGCCTTCGGATACGGAAAACTTGATGTGGTTTACCTTAAAGACGCTCCGGTTGCAGTGGCCGAACACGAGGCCGAACTTACCCGGGTGAAGACCTCTATTATCTTCGTGGGCCACAAGGCCCTGCTTGACGGGACAAAGTCCTATGACCCGGACGACTTCCCTCTGACCTATTCCTGGACCCTGGTAGGGAAACCCTCTGGAAGCGCTGCGGTTATAGAGGATGCTGACAGGGATGTGGCCAGCCTTACCCCGGATGCTCCCGGAACTTACAAGGTTAAACTTGTGGTTAATAACGGGGTCTGGGATTCTGAGCCCGCCTACCTTACCCTGGAAGCAAGGGTTCCCATAAGCCCCCCTGCCAGTTTCCAGGTTCAGAGGATAGAGAACACCAACGGGTTCCAGATCGAATATGTGAACAAACTTACATGGGAAGCCAACCCGGACAACAAGGATGTGAAGGTTGCCAAATACAGAATCTACCGCAGAGTAAAGGGTTCCGGTGGAGCCATGAGTCTTATTGCAGAAGTTAATGCCGGCACCTATGAGTACCTTGATAGAGGCCTCGGAGCCAACGATTATTACGAATACGCCATAACTGCTGTGGACGAGGACGGAAACGAATCCCTGCCCGCCTACGGAAGCAACTAAGGAGGTAAAAGATGAGAAAGGCTCTTATAATCGCCATGGTTCTTGTCCTTCCTTTAGGTCTCTTTGCCGGGAATCTCTTTGGGGAATTTTCCCTGGGCTATAGGCTCCAGGGTGATTCAACCCTCAGGGATGTTTACGGCGGTGGGGCCCTTCAACCGACATTGGGTGTAGGAACCCATATGGGAAAGATTCACCTGGTTCTTTCTACCGGATACTTTGCCAATTCTGGTAAAACCCTTGGCCTGGAGGAGAAAACCACCCTTTCCTATATCCCCCTGTTCGTAAAGGCCTTCTATCCCTTCAAGATGAAGTCCAGCATACACCCCTATGTGGGAGCAGGTGTAGGTCTTCTATTTTACAGGGTAAGCAACGACAGTCCAGCACTGGAGGATGTAAGCAAAACCGCCTTTGGCTTTGAGCCTGAAGTTGGAATATGCAAACCCATATCCAAGGGCAGGGTGGCAGTGGTTTCCCTCAGTTACCTCTTTGCCAGTGCCAAACCCTTTGGAGTAAGTCGTAACCTCGGAGGGCTTAAGTTCTCGGTGGGCTTAAGGGCTAAGTTCTGAAATAAAAGGGGAGGGGGATATTCCCCTCCCCTCCCTCTCTTTCTCGTTGATAAGGAGGAATTTCCATGAGGTTTAGTTATGTTATTCTGATAATCCCATTGACCTTATTTCTCCTTTCGGGATGTGGCGGTAAGAAACCCGGGGAAGTCGCATGGTCCTATCAGTTGCCGGTGATAAGTGCTCCGGCGGTGGATGTGAATGGGGATGTGATAATGACCTCATTGAAGGGGAAGGTGGTTAGATTTTCAGCCTCCGGCAGGGTTAAATGGGTTTACGAACCCAGGAATGAAGAAGGAAAAGGCCAGGCCATAGTCTCGTCCCCCTCTGTGGATGAAAGGGGAAATATATATTTTACCACCAACGATGGATTCATTTATTCCCTTACAAAGGAAGGAAATCTTCGCTGGAGGAAGGAGGTCTCAGGTGCTGTTTCCTCCTCCCCGGCTATTCACCCCATGGGCCTGGTGATTTTCGGTGCCTATGATACTGCAATTTACGCCTTTGACCTTGAGGGAAATCTCAAATGGAGGGTTTTCACCAATGGGCCGATATTCGCCACCCCTTCTATTACCAGGGATGGTAAGGTGATAATCGCCAGCAATGATAAGGCGGTTTATTGCCTCAACGAGCAGGGGGAAATCCAATGGAAGTTTCCTACCAGAGGGGTGGTGAGAACCTCCGCTGCCCTGGATAACGAGGGAAACATATACATTACCGGTATGGATCACTACCTTTATAAAATTTCCCCTGAGGGCAAGAAAGTATGGGAGTTTAAGGCAAACTACTGGATTAAAACGGATCCTATAATTGACGCCCAGGGGAATATATATTTCGGGACTTCCATAGGTGATTACTATTCGGTAAACAGGGACGGTAAGCTTAACTGGAAGTATAAGATTAAATTCCCCATAAAATCCACGGGTTTCATAGGGGACGATGGGGTGGTTTATGTGGGGACCAATGATATATCCATAATGGGTTTTAGTAAAGATGGCAAGCGGGTTTTCAGGTTTGAGGAGCCCCAGGGAAACCCTGTGGAAGCCAAATTGAGCCTTGTTCCGGGGAAAGGGTATTTACTCTTTGGAACCACGCAGTTCTACGCAGTCAAGGTAACTGCTAACTCCCTGGAAAAGGGGGCTCCGTGGCCTAAATTCATGGGTAACCTGAGAAACTGGGGAAGAAATGCCCGATAACCCGTGGCATAATTAGTTTATGTATCTGCATTCAATACTTCTCAGCGGATTCAAAACCTTTCCAGTAAGAACTCATATTAAATTCCATCCTGGAATAACGTCCATAGTGGGTCCCAACGGTTCAGGGAAAAGCAATATAGTGGATGGCATTCTCTGGGCCATGGGAGAAGGGAGGTATTCCCTTCTCAGGGCAACGAGGATGGAGGATGTGATTTTCAAGGGTTCTTCGTCCCGTAGTGCCCTTTCCAGGGCCGAAGTAATCCTGAATTTTGTCCAGGGAGAAGAAAGCCTCAGCATAGGGAGAAGAATTTACCGGGAAGGGGACAGCGAATTTATCATAAACGGTTCCCCGGCCAGACTTAGGGATGTTCAGGACAAACTAAGGGAAATAGGGATAGAATCCAGGGAATATGTGGTAATAGAGCAGGGTCAGGTTGAGTCTTTCCTCAACATGAGTCCCCAGGAGAGGCTCATATTCCTTGAGGCCCTGGCAGGAGTGACCATGTTTAAAGAGAGGAAAAGGGATGCCCTGCGCAACCTTTCCAGGATAGAGGAAAAACTCTCGGTGGTCAGGATGAGGGAGGATGAAATAAGCCAGGCCTACGAGAAAATAAAGGAGGAACTTGATGTTCTAAAAAAATACAGAGCCCTCACCTTAGAACTGGAAAAACTCTTTTCTACCCTTCTCTTAAAAAGGAGGGAGAAAATAATTTCATCACTTTCGGATTTAAGCAATGAGGAGAAGAAAATACAGACCAGACTTGTTGACCTCTCCGGCCAGAAGGAGGCCCTTCTTGGTGAGGCCAGACAGTTAAGCGAGGCCAAGGCGAATCTTATGGAAAAAATAAATCTTCTGGAAAGGAAGAGAGGTGAGATAAAGCAGAAAAGATCCGAACTTTCCCCTGAGATAATTAGCCTTACAGGGAGCCTTTCCTCTCTGGAGGAGAAACTGGAAGGGGCCCGTAGGAAAAAACAGGAACTTTCTTCCAGGAAGGTTTTTCTTGAGGAAAGGATTAAAGAACTCCGTAGTCTACTTGAGGAGGAGAGAAAAAAATACCTTCATCTGCACGAAAGGTTCCAGGAAGTTAAAGAAAAACTCAGGCAGACAGAAGCCATGGTGGAATCTATCAGGAAAGAATATCTGGAGAAATCCGGGCTTTACAAGCAGAAGATTGCTCTCCTGGAGGAGAGGAAAAGGGAACGGGAAAGAAGGGAGAGAAGATTGAAGGAGGCCTTAGAGGAAAGGGAGAAGGTAAAGGAAAAAATTGAAGCCTTGGAAAAAAGGGAAGTGAAATTTCCATCGGGTCTTTCCAAAATTAAGGAGGAAATTTCAAAAAAGAGGGAAAGGCTCAGCGAAATCTCCAGGAGAAAATCCGTGGCAGAGGAGAAGTTAAGGCAGGTAAGGAGAAGCCTGGAATTTCTCAGAAGGACTGTCCATGGAAAGAAACTTAGGAAGATAAAGATAAAGGATGAGTTTTCGGACCTGGCGGAAATTCTATGGGAAAGGGAACTTTCCGCAGAGGACCTGAAGGATGGGGAACTCCCCCCTGGCCTATACCTGATTGAAAAGAAATGGGAAAGCGAGGATTTTAAAAGGATTTCCGGTTCTGAGGTTCCGTTCCGGGATGCTTTGTGGCGACAGAATCTCAAAGAGGCCATTGGGGCCTGGGAGAGGACAGGCAAGCCAGTTGTTTTTCCCGGGGGGGTAGTTTTTCCGGAAGGGGTGGTCAGGATAAAAGGGCAGACCCCTGGAACCCTATCCCTTCTTATTCAAATAGAGAATCTGGAAGGAGAGGCCAGGGAACTGGAAGGGGAGATAGAGGGGTTGAAAAACCAAGAGAGGGAACTTAAAAGGACGCTTGAGGAACTTGTCCATCACGCCAGGGCCCTTGAAAGGGAAGAACAAAAGGCAGAACAGGAGCAGAAGAGGATAGAGAAGGAAATCCACCGCCTCAGGGAAAAACTCTCTGTGCTGAATGCTGAAATAGAGAGGCTTTCAGGCCATGAGGATGGCCCTGAAGAGGACCTCAGTCCCCTGAGTTCGGAAATTGAAGCCTTAGAGGAGAGGCTCCATAACCTGGAAAAGCAACTTTCAAGGAAAAGGGGGGAATATTCGGAGGTGAGCACGGACCTGAAGGTCTCCAACAGGGAAATAGTCAGGCTTGAGGAGGAAGTGAAAAATGCCCAAAAGAACCTGAAACGCTCCCTCAAGGAGATGGAGACCCTGGAAGGAAAGATTTTCCATTTTGAGGGGGAAATTTCCCGTTTGAAGAAGGCCCTTCAGGAGGCCAGGAGCATGGACAGGGAGTTGGAGGAGCAGGAAGGAAGCCTGGAAGAGGAAATTTCCTCCCTCCTCAGGGAAAACGGAGAAATAGAGGATAAATTAAAGGGAGTTGACAGGAAAATTGAGAGGATAAGAAGGGAGGAGGAAAAACTCAAGTCAAGACTGGGGGAAATGAAGGCCAGGGAAAGTGAACTTCGGGAAAGGCTGGAGAGTCTGAAAAGGGAGGCGCTGGACAGGGTGGGGAAACCCCTCCTTTCCTTACAGATTTACTATGATCTTTCTGAAGAGGAATTGATGGAGAGAATCTCAGGGACAGAGGCAAAAAGGGAGTCTCTGGGGGAGATAAACTTCAAGGCCGAAAGGGAAGAGAGGGAAATACGGGAACAACTGGAAGAAATCCAGACCCAGCGCAGGGATCTGGAGGAAAGCGTAAATAAGGCAAAGGAAGCCCTCCTATCCATGGAAACCTCCTACAGGGAGAAAATAGAGAGGGCCTTTTTTGACCTTAAGGAGGAATACTCCCGGTTGTTTTCTTCGGTGGCCGAAGGGGAGACCCTGATGGAATTCAAGGACGGACTCCAGGTCAGTGTAAGATTCAAGGGTAAAAATTTTCAGCCCCTGTCCATGCTTTCTGGTGGAGAAAGAGCCCTGGCTTCCCTTCTTTTTCACATTGCCCTTTTCAGGATTAAACCTGCCCCTTTTCTGATTCTGGACGAAGTTGATGCTCCCCTTGACCTTCCCAATATACAGAAATTGGTAAACCTGATAAAGGAACTCAAAAGAGATACCCAGATAATAATAATAACCCACAATCCCGCAACGGCCAGGCAGGCGGACTTTATTTACGGCATAAGCATGCCAGAAGACGGAACATCAAGGGTTTATTCCATGCGCGCGGAGGATCTTTACAATTCCGTTTGAGGGTTCTCCTTAAAGATAAATTGCCCCTTTATTTTTGTCGCTGAGTTATAATTTTCCCGTGCTCAGGAAAAAAGTCCTTATTTCCGCGGGGGTAATTTTAGGGGTATTCGTTCTTCTTTTCGCTGTGGAGGTTTACATATCCAGAATCTCCCCTTCAGCAGGTCCTTCAGAAACTCTGCTTTTATTCTTCCTCTGGAACATCGTCATTATCCTTTTTTTGATACTTGCCTTCGTCCTGGGGAGAAATTTCCTGAAACTCTACCTGGAACGACGGAGGATGGTTCTTGGGGCCAAACTCAAGACGAAGTTAGTCATGTTCTTTTTCCTTTTTACATTGATTCCCACCATCATGATTTTCTTCTTTGCCTCGGACATAATAGGAAGGTCCGTGGAAAGCTGGTTTCAAACCCCCATGGACAGCATAATGAAGGACATAGAGGAACTTTCCCAGCAGTTTTACGAAAGTTGGAAGCCCCACCTTCTCCATTACGCAAAATTGATAGGAAAGGAGATCAAGGGAGAAGAGGATTTCCAGAGCCTTTTCTCCATGGTAAGGTCAAGGATGATTGAGTACAACATTGACCTTGTGGGGATATACTCCGGGGAAAACGAGGTGTTCACCCTTATAAATCCCTCCCTTCCCCTCCATGCTTACAGGGACCTACCTCCCCTTACCCTGAAGAAGGGCATGATAGGCGAAGCAGGATGCGTGGTGGATCCCATGGAAAAAGGGGATCTGATAAGATGTGTGGCCCCCGGGAAGAAGGGAGGATATCTGGTGGCCGTGGGAAAATTCGTTCCCCAGAGCGTTTCCCAAAAGGTGGCCCTCCTTAAATCCGTGGTTACCCGGTACCGGGAGGTAAAACTTCTCAGGAATCCCATGAAGACCACATACATACTTTTTCTTCTCCTGCTTTCCCTCCTGATTTTATTTTCCGCCTCCTGGGTGGGAATACAGATAGCCAAGAACATAACAAAACCCGTAGAGGAACTCCTCTCTGCCACTGAGCGGCTTTCCAGGGGTGATTTTTCCGTAAGGGTCAAACCCAGGGGGGAGGACGAAATGGGGCTCCTGGTTCAGGCCTTCAACAGGATGGTGGAAGAACTCAGGAGGCAGAGGGAGGAGATAGAGGCTAGGAAAAACTACATTGAGGTCCTTTTAGACGCCATAAATCCAGGAGTTATAGGAATTTCCAGGGAAGGGAGGATAATCTCTGCAAATCCCTCGGCAGTTTCCCTTCTCGGCCTTGAAGGCAAGATAGGCCTTCCCATAAATGAGGCCATAGGGGAATCTGAACTGGTAAAGATTCTGCAGGAAGGAATAGAAAAAGGACAGCCTCTGGAATCCATGGAAGTGGTTCTGAACATAGGGGGAAGTTCAAAGCACATACTTTTGAATTTCGTCCCCATAAGGAGGGAAAAGGAAATTCAGGGATACATAGCCGTGCTGGAGGACATAACCGCCATAGTTAATACCCAGAAGATGGAGGTATGGAGGGAGGTTGCCCGGAGGATTGCCCACGAGATAAAAAATCCCCTTACCCCCATAACCCTGTCAGCCCAGAGGATTATAACCAAAATAAGGTCCGGGAATTTCTCCCATCAGGAGATAGAAAGGGAAGCAAAAAGGATATTATCTGAGACCGTTACCATAAAAACCCTGGCAGAGGATTTCTCCCAGATGGCTAGAATGCCCCAGATGAGAAAAATTCCCTATTCACTGAGAAAACTCCTGGCCGAACTTTATGATTCCTACAGGGCAACATATCCTGAAATAAAATTCTCCCTGAAAATACCCGGGGACTTTCCCGAAACCCTTTATTTTGACCCGGACCAGATAAAAAGGGCCATAAGGAACCTCCTTAACAACGCCGTGGAGGCGGTGGGGAAAGGGGACAGGATAACCATAGAGGCAGAGGCGGACTTAGAAAGGGGCCTCTGGAGGGTTATAATATCGGACACCGGTCCTGGGATACCGGACGAGGATAAGGCAAAAATTTTCACCCCCTATTTTTCCAGAAAAAAGGGGGGGACAGGACTGGGACTTTCCATTGCCATGCAAATAATAAGGGAGCATAACGGGAGCATTTATGTTAAGGACAACGAACCCAGGGGAGCCAAGTTCATAGTGGAGGTGGCCATTTGAAAAGGGGAAGAATTCTAGTGGTGGATGACGAGGAGCAGATCAGGGAACTGGTAAGGGAAATCCTTGAGGACGAGGGGTTCCAGGTGGAGGTTGCGGAGAGCGGGGAAGAGGCCCTTGCTCTTCTTGAGGAGAAGAACTACGACCTGGTTTTTCTGGACATATGGCTTCCCGGGATGGATGGCATGGAGGTTCTCAAAAGAATACTATCCACCCACTCCCCTCCCCATGTGGTGATGATATCCGGACACGGCACCATATCCACGGCGGTGGAGGCCCTAAAAATAGGGGCATACGATTTCATAGAAAAACCCCTCTCCATGGAAAGGCTCATAGTGGTGGCAAGAAATGCGGTGAGGGAAAGGAGGCTGAGGGAGGAACACGAGATTCTCCTGGGTGCCAAGGAGGAGGTAAGGTTCGTGGGTGAAAGCAGGGCCACCAAGGAGATTCTCCGCTTGGTGGAGGAACTGGCGCCCACGGACAGCACGGTTCTTATAACCGGGGAAACCGGAACAGGCAAAGAGCTAATAGCCCGTCTTATCCACGAGCGAAGTCCCAGGGCCAGGGGAAGGTTCGTTCCCCTGAACTGTTCCGCCATCCCCGAGGACCTCATGGAAAGCGAGTTATTCGGGTATGTAAAGGGAGCCTTTACCAATGCGGTCTCCAACAAGAAGGGAAAACTCCAGATGGCAGATGGTGGGACCCTCTTTCTGGATGAGATAGGGGACATGAGCCTTAGAATCCAGGCGAAAATACTCAGGGTAATAGAGGAGCAGCGCTTTGAACCCCTGGGTTCCACAAGGGCCGTGGAAATAGATACCAGGTTCGTGGCAGCCACCAACAAGAACCTTGAGGAGGAGGTCAGGAAGGGGAATTTCCGCAGGGATCTTTTCTACAGGATAAATGTCCTCCCCATCCACATCCCTCCTCTCAGGGAAAGGAAGGAGGACATAATCCCCATTGCCAGGTATTATCTTGAGAAATTTTCAGTCAAATATAATAAGCCGGGTTTGATTTTTTCCCCATCGGCGGAAAGGGCCCTGATTTCCCATCCCTGGTACGGAAATGTAAGGGAATTAAAGAACGCCGTGGAGCGGGCGGTGATAATGAAAAGGGAGGGAAGGGAAATCACTGCCGGGGACCTGAACCTTCGACCGGGAAATGAGGAGGAGAGGTTCTTTTCCATCTCCTCCCTTCAGGGGGCCATGAGGGCCTTTGAGAGGGAATTTATAAGGAGAAAACTCAGGGAATTCGGCTGGAATGTGAGCCGCACCGCCGAGGCCTTAGGGCTTGACCGCTCCAGCCTCCATCGTAAAATGAAACAATACGGAATAGAGAAGGAGAGAGAAAATGGTGAGAGTTAGGTTCGCCCCTTCCCCTACAGGCCATCTTCATGTGGGAGGAGCAAGGACAGCGCTTTTTAACTGGCTTTTTGCCAGAAAAAAATCGGGAAAATTCGTCCTGAGAATAGAGGACACTGATCTGGAACGCTCAAGCCAGGAGATGAGTTTTGAAATCCTCAACGCCCTGAGGTGGCTCCGCTTAGAATGGGACGAGGGACCCTTTTACCAGAGCAAAAGGCTCCATCTTTACCGGAGAATGGCAGAAAGGCTGGTGGAGGAGGGTAAGGCCTATTATTGCTACTGCACCAAGGAGGAAATAGAGCAGAGGAGGGAGGCTTCAGGGAAGGGAAGGGCATGGAAATACGACCGCAGGTGCCTCCACCTTACCGAGGAGGAGAGGAAAAAATTTGAGGAAGAAGGAAGGCCCAAAGCCATAAGGTTTCTCGTTCCAGAAGGGATAACGGAATTTGAGGACCTGATATTGGGCAAGGTCTCTGTTAAGAATCAGGATATAGAGGACTTCGTCCTTCTAAAATCCGACGGCTATCCCACCTACCACCTTTCGGTGGTGGTGGACGACCATCTCATGAAAATATCCCATGTCATAAGGGGCGCTGACCATATTTACAATACCCCTAAACAGATTCTCCTTTACAGGGCCTTAGGATGGGAGCCTCCTCTTTTCGCCCATCTTCCCCTTATCCTTGGGCCTGACAGGAAAAAATTGAGTAAAAGGCACGGGGAAACCTCAGTTCTTGCCTTCAGGGAAAAGGGAATCACCTCCTTAGCCATGGTCAATTTCCTGGCCCAGTTGAGCTGGTCCCCTGGAGAGGACAGGGATTTTTACACCATGGAGGAACTGGTGGAGAGGTTTTCCCTGGAAAGGGTGAAAAAATCCAATCCTGTTTTTGACCTTGACAAACTGGCGTGGTTGAACTCAAAGATAATTTCTTCCATGGAGTCGGAGGATTTGTGGGAAGAGGTTCTGCCCTTCCTGAAGGGGGAAATCCGAAAAAGGGCCGAGGAAAAAAGGGAATGGGTCCTTAAGGTTTTGAACCTTATAAAGGAAAGGTCCAGGGACCTCAGGGAAGTTGGGGAAAAACTTGAAAGGTATCTGGTAAGGGATTTTCAGTATAAAGAGGATGCTCTTAAAAAGCACTGGAAGCCAGGGGCAAAGGAGGGGCTAAGAAGGCTCCTTGAGGAATACAGGGCTCTGGAGCCCTTTAATGCGGAGGGCGCAGAGAGGGCCTTAAGGAGCCTGGCAGAGAAAATGGGGCGCAAAGCGGCGTCCTTTATCCATCCCCTCAGAGTAGCCCTCCTGGGAGAGAGGGTCTCGCCTCCCATATTTGATGTGGTGGAGGTTCTGGGAAAGGATGAGGTGCTCCTGAGGATAGAAAGGGCCCTTAAGGAACTCCCGGACTGAACCTTGACTTGATTTAAGAGCTTCTTTAATATAACTGAAAGCGGAGGTTGAAATGGCAAGGCTTTACGAATACCAGGGAAAGGAAATTCTCAAGGATGTGGGAATTAAGGTTCCAGAGGGAAGGGTGGTTGAGAGCCCTGAGGAGGCATCTAAGGCCGCTGAAGAATTGGGAGGAGAGGTGGTGCTCAAAATCCAGGTATGGCTCAAGGGAAGGGCTGAGATGGGGGGAGTTAAGTTTGCCTCCAGCCCTGAGAAGGCCAAGGAAATAGCCGCCTCCCTCCTGGGAAAGAAGTTCAAGAACTTCCTGGTGGAGAAACTCCTGGTGGAGAGGAAACTGAATATTAAGGAGGAACTCTTCGCCGGAATAGTAATTGACGATTACGAGAAAAAACCCTTAGTGGTCTTTTCTGCCATAGGAGGAACCGGGATTGAGGAGATAGCCAGGGAGCATCCTGAAGCCATATTGAAACACCATGTGGATGTCTTAGAGGGTTTTCCTGAATACAGGGCCAGGGGCCTACTTTCAAAAATGGGATTCAAGGGTAAACTTTTGGTCAAACTTTCCTCCACGCTGTCCAGGCTCTATCAGGCCTTCAGAAAATACGACGCCCGCTCCGCAGAGATAAACCCCCTGGTAATCACTGAAGAAGGGGATGTTTATGCCGCAGATACCCACATAACCATTGATGATTATGCGGTTTACCGCCATCCAGAACTGGGAATAGAGATAGCCAGGGAGTTTGACCGCCCGCCCACGGAACTGGAAAAAATAGCCTACAAGGTTGAGGAGAACGATTATCGTGGAACCTTCTACTTCTTCCAGATGGTGGAGAGGCCCAATCCTGATGAGAACTACATAGGTTTTCACGGGGCAGGGGGAGGAGGTTCCATGATGTCCATGGACGCAGTTCTCAACCGGGGATTTAAAATTGCAAACTTTACCGATACCAGCGGAAATCCACCGGCGTCCAAGGTTTACAGGGCGGCAAAGATAATCCTTTCCCAGCCAGGGATAATAGGTTATTTCGCCTCGGGCTCAGGGGTGGCTTCCCAGGAACAGTTCAACTCAGCCAGGGGCTTAGTCAAGGCCTTTATGGAAGAACAGATTGAGATTCCTGCGGTTTTGAGGCTCGGGGGAAATTACGAGGAAAAGGCCATAGAGATTCTCCATACCTTCTCAAAATTCATCCCCGCTGAAATCGAGGGATATGGAAGGGACGATTCACCGGAGTTCTGTGCTGACCGCCTCAAGGAACTGGTGGAAAAGAGGGGAAGGAAGGTCCACAGGGTAAAGCCCATGGAGGAATTTGCTCCCCCTGAGAATGCCTATTCCTTTAAGACCCTCACAGGGGCCGTTTACATAGATCACAGCCTCTGCGTGAAATGTCAGGCAAAACCCTGCGTGGAGGCCTGCACCTATGGGGTGCTAAAATTTGAGGACGGAAAACCCGTCCTGGCCATTTCAGAGGAGGATGCTGCTAAGGGCAAGTGCACCGAATGCTTGGCCTGTGAACTGTCGTGTTTCTTAGAGGGAAACAAAGCCATAAAAATCCATCTGCCCATCCCTGGGCTTAAGGAATACAGGGAAAAGGTTTCCAAGGAGGGATAAATGGCTATTCTAATAGACGAAAAGACCAGGGTTCTTGTTCAGGGGATAACCGGAAGGGAAGGAAGGGCCAGGACCAAACTCATGAAGGGATACGGAACCAATGTGGTGGCAGGGGTAACCCCCGGGAAGGGGGGACAGGAGGTGGAGGGAATTCCGGTTTTTGACTCGGTATACGAGGCCATGGAAAAGGTGGGGGAAATAGACGCTTCGGCGATTTTCGTCCCTGCCCCTTTGGTAAAGGCAGCGGCCTTGGAGGCCATAGATGCTGGCATTAAACTCCTTCTTTTAGTTCCGGACAGAGTTCCTATCCACGATGTTCTCGAAATTGCAGCCCACGCTGAAAGAAAAGGGGCTAATTTCATAGGCCCCAACACCCTGGGGGTTCTTTCTCCCGGGAAGGCGGTCCTGGGAATGATAGGAGGAAGGCCAGAGACCGCCAAGGCATGGTTCAGACAGGGGGACATTGGGGTAAGTTCCCGCTCCGGTGGCATAACTTCCGCCATATCCTATTACCTTTCCAGGGCAGGTTTTGGACTCTCCACCATAGTTCATGTGGGAGGGGATGCTGTGGTGGGTCTTCCCCATCCGGATATAATGCTGCTTTTCCAGGAGGATTCCCAGACCAGGATGATGGTCATGTTCGGGGAAATAGGAACCACCCAGGAGGAGAGGGTTGCGGAACTTGTGGAAGGGGGTAAGATAACAAAGCCCATAGTGGCCTTTATTGGGGGAAAGGCTGCCAAGGAAGGGACCCGCTTTTCCCACGCAGGGGCCATAGTTGAGGGGGGGAGAGGGAGTTATGCCTCCAAGGTGGAAAGGCTCAAAAAAGCCGGGGTATATATAGCCGATGCCCTCATGGAAATTCCCAAGGTAGTCGGGGAAGTAAGGAAGAAGCACGGACTTGACTGAAAAAGAGAAAATAGCAGAGGCCATAAGGAAACTTTACAGCAGGGGACTTATAACCCTTTCCGAGGGAAATGTTTCCCTAAGAAAGGGGGATGGTTTTCTTATAACCCCGGGAGGGCTCAGAAAGGACAGGGTTGAACCCTCTCACATAGCCCTGGTTTCCCTGGAAGGGAAAATTATGTGCGGAAAGCCATCCTCCGAATACCTTCTTCACCTTGAAATTTACAGGAAAAGGCCTGATGTAAATGCTGTGGTTCACGCCCATCCTCCCTTTGTCCTTTCCCTCGCCTCGGCTGAAATCCCCCTTAAATATCCTGTCCTGGCCGAGGCAGTCTTCCTTTTAGGTCCTGTTCCCATATTGGAGTTTTCCCTGCCCTCAAGCATGGACCTGGCGGCGAAGGCAGGGGAGGCTTCCAGAAGGCACGATGCTTTGATCCTTGAAAACCATGGGGCTGTAACCCTTGCCCCGGGTCTTGACCTTGCCTTAGCCATGATGGAGACTTTGGAGAGGACCGCAGAGGTTCTCTGGAGGGGATTGCTCCTGGGCAAGGTGAAACTCCTTGGCCGAACTCAGGTAGAGGAACTGCTGGCCCTTCGGTCCCGTTACGGCCTTCCCCCCAGGGACTGGAGACCCGAAGATTTCCTCTGGAGCCTGTAGGGTCCAGGAAAACCCCGGGATGGGAAATTCGTATAAATTAACAGCATGAAAATTTCGGTTGGGGAAACTTTATCTCTGGCAGTCCAATCCCTGAGAAGAAATGCCTTCAGAACCTTTCTGACTCTGCTGGGAATAATAATTGCGGTTTCCACCATAATATCAATTATAGGCACAATAGAAGGCCTGAACGAT
This sequence comes from Candidatus Aminicenantota bacterium, assembly GCA_027025175.1. Lineage (GTDB taxonomy): Bacteria > Acidobacteriota > Aminicenantia > S016-38 > S016-38 > JALSNJ01. The sequence continues at coordinate 23,182 of JALVRF010000021.1, forward strand.
TATGTAAAGGAAAAAATAATCCCATACGGGGCGACGGATTTCACGGTGGCAAGGAGACCGGAAATAGTGACCTCATGGAAGGAATTTCTGAAATTAAGGAGGAGGAAGAGGTTTCCCCTTTCCTATTATCAGAAAATCAAAGAACTGTGTTATTCCTGTGAGAAAGTGGGGGCGGAGGATTCGGGAACCGCCAAGGTTTTTTACAGGGGAAAATACTTGGAGGATGTGTCCGTAAAGGGGGAAACCTCCCTGGCCAGGGAGATAGGGGGGGTAAGGGACCTGGCCGACGGGAGGCCTTTTACTGAGGAGGAGGCGCTTTCCGGGGCCAAGGTCTGCACCATAGGATGGGATATTAGGGAAAACCTTTTTCCCTTACAGGATCCCATAGGAAAGAGGATAAGGATAAGGGGAGTCAGTTTCAGGATTGTGGGGGTGGAGGCAAAGAGAGGGAAAGTGATGGGAATTTCTGCGGATAATTTCGTTGCCATTCCCATAAAGGCCTTTTACACAGTTTTCCCCTGGAGGCAGGACATAACCATAAAGGTCCACACTTCCTCCCCTGAAAAAATGCAGGAGGCCATGGACGAAGTAAGGGCCATTCTCCGCTCCCTGAGGCATCTTCCACCCTCTGCAGAGGACGATTTTTCCTTTTCCACCTCCCAGTCCATGCTTAAAATATATAAAAACCTTACCTCCACCCTTTTCCTGGCCATGATAATAATATCCTCCATCTCCCTGCTTGTGGGGGGGATCGTTGTTATGAACATCATGCTGGTTTCGGTAAGTGAAAGGGTTCCGGAAATAGGGATCAGGAGGGCTGTGGGAGCGAGAAGGGCTGACATTATGCGGCAATTTCTCATGGAATCTGTCTTTTTAACGAGCCTGGGTGGGATAATAGGAATTTTGCTCGGTGGTTTTCTGGTTTACCTCATAAACAGATTTTCCCCCCTGCCGGCCCACATGAAACTATGGTTTGTTCTACTGGGTTTAGGGATAGCAGGCGCGGCAGGTATTATTTTTGGAATATACCCAGCATCCAGGGCTGCAAGTTTACATCCGGTTGAAGCCTTAAGGAGCGAGATGTGAGGAGATTTACCCTTGCTGGAGAACTAATAAAAACTGCCCTTTCTTCCCTGGGCAGAAACAAAACCCGAAGTTTTCTTACCGCTCTGGGAATAATAATCGGGGTGGCTACGGTGATGGCCATGGTGGGAGTTACAGAGGGTATAAGGGTAAACATGAAAAAACAACTTGAGGTCCTGGGCTCCAACCTGATTTTCGTGTCCAAATTTGAACCTGGCATAAGGTTCGGGAGGACGCCCAGGAAACTCAGATTGAGAAAAAACCTGACCCTGAAGGACCTGGAGTCCATCCAGAAACTTCCCTCTGTGGAATATGCTGCTGGCCAGATAAAACTCTTTGAGGGAAGGAAGGTAAGGTCAAAATATTCCACCACCACCGGCGTGGTTCTCATAGGAGCCACTTCTGATTATCTCAGGGTTCTCAAAATGAACCTGATGGCAGGAAGATTCTTCACCCAGGGGGAGGAGCGAAGCAGGGCAAATGTGGCGGTTCTCGGAGCAGATGTGGTGGAGAATCTGTTCCCCGGGGTTGACCCCATAGGTAAGAAATTCCACATGAGAAATTCCACATACAGGGTAATAGGTGTTATGGAAAAGATGGGTCAGGGCCTCTTTGGCCAGAACCAGGATAATTATGTGATTCTCCCCATTACCACCCTTTACAAGTATTACCCCTGGAGCCGAAGGCTGTGGTGGGGAGGATTATTTATCATGGCAAGACCCAAAAGCCCTGAACTCCTCCAGGAAGCCATGGACGAGATAACAGAAGTTCTAAGGATAAGGAGGAGATTGAAACCTTCCCAGGATAACGACTTTTCCATTTATACCCAGGAATATGTCAATAAACTTTTCAATCAATTAATAGGCGGGGTATTTTTGGTTGGTGTCCTGATAGCATCCATTTCCCTTCTGGTGGGGGGAATCGGGATAATGAACATCATGCTGGTTTCCATGAGAGAAAGAACATCGGAAATAGGCTTGAGGAGGGCTCTGGGCGCAAAAAGGAGGCATATCCTCTTCCAGTTCCTGGTGGAGGCTGTGGTTCTTTCCCTTGGGGGAGGTCTTATAGGCATGATTCTGGGGTTTTTGCTGGCCTTAGTGGCCAAGGCCGCTGCCCACTTTCCTGCCCAGGTTACCTTCTTCGGTGTTGCCATGGGGATTGGTGTTTCTACCTTAGTGGGGATTTTCTTCGGCATTTACCCTGCGTGGAAGGCTTCCCAACTTAGCCCTGTGGAGGCCCTTCGTTACGAATGATATTTTAATTCTGGCCAGGAATTAATCTTCCCCTTTTATGCCCTTTATCTGTTGAAAAAAGGGGTTTTTACTTTTATAATAAGCGTAAGGAAATATTTAAGGAGGTGAAGGTATGGAAAAAATTTACAGGGAAATCGCAAAGGAATTAGGAGTTAGCCAGGAAAAGGCAAAGAAAGCCATCAGGTTGTTCCTGGAGAAGGCGGCTGAAAGGGCGGCCAAGGGAGATAAGGTCATAGTTCCCGGCTACATTTCCATTTCCAAGGTTAAAAGGGCCGCCAGGACAGGGGTCAACCCCAGGACCAAGGAGAAAATCAAGATTCCTGCCAAGGAAGTTCTAAAAGCCAAACTGGGAAAGAAAATTCAGGAAAAACTCTGAGTAATTTTTATTCCCCCCTTTTGCAAAAAGGGGGGATTTTTTTATTTTTTTGTAAATGAAAAGATTAACCTTAATAAGGGAAAGCCGCAGGCCTTTAAACATAAGGAAATTGCTTGAAAAATCCTATTTTGCCCAGGAAATAGAGGGAAAGGCCACGGTGGGAGTCATAGTAAGCCTTATAAGTTTCAGGGGAAAATACGAGATGGCCAATGTGGAAGCCGTGGCCGAACTTACAAGGTTCATAAAGGAAATATCCCCTGCCACCAGGGTTATTGTGGCTGCTGCTTCCCATGAGGCATACCAGGAGGGAAAAAGCACAGAGGAGGCTTTTAAGCGCCTCAAGTATGCCATTGTTAAAAGGGAAGGGGCAGAACTCCTGGCCCTGGAGATGGGGGAATATTCCGAGGTTGAGTTTGAAACTACCAGGGGGTTAAGGAGGGCGAGGCTTTCAAAATTCAGGGCAGATTTGCTCGTTTCCTTCACCCCTCCCAAAACCCATCCTCTTCTAATTATCTCATCTACCCTGGACAATCTTGCCTTTGAAATGACCCATCCTGCAGACAGGCAATATCTTTACGGTGGAAAACTCTGGCCGGAAGACCCCCTTCCCTATTTTAAACTGGCTTCTAAAAACATACTTAAAGTCTTTTCCATAGTGAAACCCCATGTGGGTATAGTGGACGGTCTTTTCGCTGTGGAGGGGAGAGGGCCCCTTCAGGGAACGCCGGTTTTCCATCAACTGGCCCTTGCCTCCCCTGATTTAGTTCTCGTGGATGCCCTGACGAGCGCCCTGGCTGGAGTTGATCCGGAAAAGGTCTACTACTTAAAACTTGCCCGGGAAAAGAAACTGGGCAGCATCGATTATTCTAAAACCATACCCAGGGACAGGATCAGACAATACCGGTTTCCCTACAGACTTCATCCAGCCTCCCAGGCCCTCCTTCAAGGAGGGACAAAATAGATTTAGCCGCAATCTTTGAGGCCGGGGCTTTGGGAAACATTTCCCTTATCCGGGAGAACTCTCCTCTGATTTCCTCCTGAAGTTCCCTGTAGCCCAAAATTTTTTCCGTTTCCCTGAGCAGATTTTCAGGGGTGAATTCCCCCTGAAAGAGCTCCTTGGCCACCTCCCTTCCCGCAAGAATATTGACTATGGAATACTTTTCAAGTTTTACTAAGGGTTTTAGCACGAAGTAAGTTAGGGGCAAAAGTTTGTAGAAGACGATAAGAGGAGTTTGAAGAAAGGCGGTCTCTAAGGTGGCGGTTCCTGAGGCGGAAAGAACCACCTTGGCATAGGCCATGGCAGAATAGCGGTGCTCTTCCACGGAAATTATCCCTTCCATGGGGTATTTCATTAGCATTTCCTTTACCGTGGGGGCTACGGCCAGGAACACAGTTATTTGAGGATTTCTTTCCCTGAACAGTCTTACGAATTCCAGGAGGGTGGGCATGTGGTTTTTAATTTCCATGGGCCTGCTTCCCGGGAGGATGGTTATGAAATTTTCGCTGCCGTAAATCCTGGTAAATTCCTTCCTGGAAATTTCAGGCTTCACCCTCTCCATTCCAGGATGCCCCACAAAACAATGTGGTATATTCCAGCGACGGTAAATTTCCCTTTCAAAGGGATATATCAAAAGTTCCAGGTCCACCAGTTTCTTCACTCTCTTTATTCTTCCTGGTCTCCACGCCCATACAGTGGGGCTTACATAGTGGATCACCGGGATGTTAATTCTCTTTTTTACCCTCTCCGCCAGCATGAAGTGAAAATCCGGAAGGTCTATCAGGACAAGGGCCGAAGGCCTCCTTTGAAGGATAACCTCGGTCAGGTTCCTCAGAACCCTCTTTATCCTGGGGAGTTTGGGCAAAATCTCAAAAACCCCTCCCCACTGAACTTCCTCCATGGGATAAAGAACCTGGAGTCCCTGTTTTTTCAGGTTTTCTCCTCCCACACCGAAGGCAGGCAGGGAAAGTTCTCTGAGCAAATCCGCCCCCCACAGGTCTGCGGAGTATTCTCCGGCGGAGAGAAATATTATTTTTTCCAATATACCTTCCGGAATTTTTTGTCGCTGAGCCGGACTATGAAAAGCCAGTCCTCGTATTGGTTGCTTCCCTTGTAGGTTAGAACGGACTCCCCGGTGGCCCTGGGAGCAACCCCTATGAGGGCCGGTTTTGGAAACTGTCCTGCCTGTTCTTCTTTGACCAGATAAACAAAATCAGGGTTGGGCACCTGGGGTAACATCACCAGGTACCAGTTTCCCCTGGAAAGGGGGTCCCTCCACTTCCTGCGCAGAAATTTCTCCTTGACGAGTTGGGCCAGGTTTTTAGGCAATTTTCCAGGATGTTTTCGGGTATACATCCCTATAGCATTTACTATTCTGCTCCCCCTGAAGATAGCCTCTTTCTCCAGGTTCCTCTTTATCTGGGTTTCCCACACAGGAATGGCCACCATTAAGGAAAGATTCACCAGGAAGAGAACGAAAATTATGGTTATGAAAGTGTATCCCCTCTGGTTTACCATTGATTGTAAGGGGTTCCCTCGGTGGAAATTTTGTCAGAACCGGATTTCACATCAATGACCCCTGGAATTTTTCCCTCGGCAATTTCCTCAAGGCTCAACTCCTCCTGAACCTCCACCCAGGTATCCGCGGCCCCGGTTATGGGATCCACAGGAATGGCCCTCAGGTATTTCCTCTCAACCAGTTCCTGAAGGGATTGAGGATATCTTCCCCGGTCCAGTTTGAATTGCTGAATGAGTTTTCTCATCTGGAAGAGGTCCTCCCTCAGGGCCGCCTCCTTGGCCTTCCTCATGGAGTTGTAATAATTAGGAACTGCTATGGCCGCCAGAATGCCTATAATGGTCATTACCACCAGAAGTTCAAGGAGGGTGAAACCCTTACCATTTCCTGTAGGGTATTCCATTTAATCCCACCTCCAGGGACCTTGTGTAAACATCGTAAACATTCTGTCCTCCCCAGGTGTCCGAATCCGGCTCGTCCTGATATGAGCGAAGACCCCAGTCAAAGGATTCTGTCATGGGATCCCAGGGAATTCTCCTGAGAAATTTTATCTTTAACTCCTTTTTGTCCGTGGCTTCCGCTCCTTCCACCAGTATTTCAAGGTTGGGGGGATAACCTAATGTGGTCAGGGGATTTTCAACCTTGATTTTTTTTGCATCCGCCATTTTCTTGTATTCGTCTATGGCAGTTCTGATGGTCCTGAGGGCGTACATAAGTTCTATTTCCTTCTTCTTCTTAACCACGGTGTATGAAAGGGGAATCACTGCCATGGCAAGAACCGAAAGAATTCCTGCCACGGCTATGAGTTCTACATAGGTGAATCCCTTATCTTTCATTCCTTCTCGGAGGTCTTTTCCTCCGGTTGAAACCCCTTTTCCTGTCGTCCCGGTGATGATGGGGTCTTCGATTCTCCTCCCCCTCTTCCCCTTCCCCTTTTTCTATTTCTTCCAGGACTTTTTTGGAAAGTTTAATCCTGTCATATTCGTCCTTGGCTATCACCTTCACCACCACTTCCTGTCCTTCCCTGAGCACATCCCTCACGCTTCTGATTCTTTTGTGGGAGATTTCCGATATGTGAAGAAGTCCCACGACATTGGGGAGAATTTCTATAAAGGCCCCATAGTCCTCTATTCTGACCACCTTTCCAATGTATATTTTCCCAACCTCGGCGCTCTGGGTAACCTCTTCCACCGCCTTTTTCGCGGCGTCGGCCTCCTCCACGGTGTCCGCTGCGATAATCACGCTTCCGTCCTGCTCTATGTTTATCTTTGCTCCGGTCCTTTCAATAATTCCCTTTATGGTCCGTCCTGCAGGGCCTATGAGGTCCTTTATCTTGGCTGGATTTATGTGAAGGGTTATTATCCTGGGAGCATACTGGGAAATGGAATTTCTTGGTTCAGGAATGACCTCTAACATTCTCTCCAGGACGAAAAGCCTTGCCTCTCTGGCCTGGGCAAGGGCCTTACTGAGTATTTCATAGGAGACCTTCTTTATCTTTATGTCCATCTGAAGGGCGGTTATCCCTTCCTTGGAGCCTGCCACCTTGAAGTCCATGTCCCCGTAGTGGTCTTCAAGACCTGCTATGTCCGTAAGAATGGCGTATTTATCGTCGCTTTCGTATATAAGGCCCATGGCTATCCCTGCCACGGGATACTTGAGGGGAACTCCAGCGTCCATTAGGGAAAGGCATCCTCCGCAGACCGTGGCCATGGAGGACGAGCCGTTGGACTCCAGGATGTCAGAAACCACTCTTATGGTGTAGGGGAAATCCTCCTCCGGAGGTATGGCGGGCCTCAAAGCCCTCTCTGCCAGGGCTCCGTGGCCTATCTCCCTTCTTGAAGGGGAGCGAAGGGGAGCGACCTCTCCAACGCAGAAGGGGGGGAAGTTGTAATGGAGCATGAACCTCTTGAAATCTTCCCCCTGTAGAAGGTCCAGTCTCTGGATATCCTCAAAGGTTCCCAAGGTGGTGGTAACCAGGGCCTGGGTTTCTCCCCTTTGAAACAGGGCTGAACCGTGAGCCCTGGGAAGAAGTCCCACCTCTATATGGAGGGAACGCACTTCATTGAAGGCTCTGCCGTCGGGCCTGCGGCCCTCATCAAGCACCTGCCTCCTGAAAATCCTCTTCTTTACCTCGTCGAAGAGCTTCCCCTGAAGTTCCTGCTCTTCCTCGGGAAATTCCTCAAGGAATTTATCCTTTAGTTCGCTTATGGCCTTTTCCTTGTTAAGTTTTCCCTCAAGATTTATGGCTTGCTTTAGCTCCTGGCCTATTTTTTCCTCAATTTCCTTAAGGGCGTCCTCGGGAAGAACCTCCTCCTGGAATTCCCTCTTGGGCTTCCCATATTTCTCAGTGAATTTCTCTATGGCTTCCACTATTTTTTTTATTTCTTCGTGGGCTACCTGAAAGGCCTCCACCAGAAAATCCTCGGAGACCTGCTCTGCCCCAGCCTCCACCATGACAATACCATCCTTAGAGCCTGCCACCACCAAGTTTAATTTGGAGTTCTCTAACTGGGAATTTGTGGGATTTACCACAAACTCCCCGTCTATGTATCCAAGCCTTACAGCGGCGATGGGAATGCGGTATGGGATGTCGGAAATCATGAGGGCAGTGGAAGCGCCGATTATTCCCAGAACATCGGATTCGTTTTCCCTGTCGTAACTGAGGAGGGAGACCACTATCTGGGTGTCATAATGATAGCCAGCAGGGAAAAGGGGCCTTATGGGCCTGTCTATGAGGCGGCTTGTGGTGACCTCCCTTTCCGTGGGCTTCCCTTCCCTTTTAAAGAATCCACCGGGGATTTTTCCTGCAGCGTAGGTATTTTCCCTGTAATCCACCAGCAGAGGCAGGAAATCCACCCCTTCCCTTTCCTTTTTGGATGAGGTGGCGGTGACCAGAACCATGGTGTCCCCGTATTTGACCACCACGGCGCCGTTAGCCTGTTTCGCTAATTTGCCTGTGGATATGGAAAGTTGTCTTCCCCCTACCTCTATCTCTATTTTTCCCTCGGACATCTCTACTTCCTCAGCCCGAGTTTCTTGATTACTTCCCTGTATCTGTTGAAGTCGGTTTTCTTCAGGTAGTTGAGGAGCCGCCTCCTCTGACCTATAAGCATCATCATTCCCCTTCTGGAATGGTAGTCCTTTTTGTGCACCTTGAAATGCTCTGTAAGTCTCTTAATTCTCTCGGTGAGCAGGGCAATTTGCACCTCAGGGGAGCCGGAGTCCTTCTCGTGAATCTGAAACTCCTTAATTATCCTCTCCTTCTCTTCCTTGGTCAGAGCCAATTTTTCCCTCCTTTGAAAAGTTTACTCTAAATTATAAAATAAAAATAACCCCTTTTCAATGGGGAAAGGAGGCGATCATGAGAAAAACTGTCATAATACTGCTGCTCGCTCTTCCAGCCTTCCTTTTTCCTAAGAGGCTGGAGTTTAAGGATTTCATAAGGGTTTCCGGAATAAGGGATATACAGGTTTCCCCGGATGGAAATACCCTGGCCTTCGTGGTTTCCACACCTTCGCTTAAGGAAAACCGCAATTTCTCCTACATCTACATGCTTGACCTTAAGACAGGCGAATACTGGCAGGCCACTTCCTCTGGAAGGGATTTTTCTCCCAGGTTCACCCCTGAAGGGGCGCTTTCCTTCCTTTCTGCCAGGGACGGCAAGGTGAAGATTTACCTTATTCCTAAATGGGGAGGGGAGGCCAGGGTTCTTCTGGAATTCGCTGCGAACATAACGGATTTCCGGTTTTCTCCGGACGGAAAATACATCCTCTTCACCGCCGATGTGCTCCCTGGCTACCGGAATTTCAAGGACTTAGAGAAAAAACTTAAAGAAAAATCCAAAAGGAAATGGTTCGCCACAGCGCACCTTTTCTACAGGGTGTGGAATCAGTGGAGGGAGGGGCTTTATTCCCACCTTTTCCTGGCCACCCGGGATGGGAAGGTTTTAAAAGACCTGATGAGGGGACTTCGTAAGGATTGTCCTCCCTTAGACCTGGGAACCTCCCACGATTTCGTCTTCGCTAACGGTGGAGTCTATTTTGTGATGAATCCCTCCCCTGAGCCTGCCCTTAATACCAACAACGATATTTTCTTCTACGATTTAGGAAAGTCCAGCATTGTCAAGATAACCTCAGGGAAGGGTAACGACTCCGGGCCGGTTACCACCCCCTATGGGCTGGCATGGCTTAAAATGCGCAGGCCAGGTTACGAGTCGGACCAGACCGAAATTTACATAAAAACCCAGAAGGGGCCCAGGAACCTTACCTCTTCCTTGGACAGGCACATAGTGGACTTTCTCTGGGGTGACGGTAGGTTCTACTTTACTGCCTACGACCAGGGATATCATCCCATTTACTCGGTGGACCTCAAGGGAAGGGTGAAGAAAGTTCTGGGAAAGGTTTACGCAAAAAATTTGGTTTATTCCAGGGGGAGGCTTTTCTTTACCAACGAGGCGGTTAACATGCCCCCGGAGGTTTATTCCTTGGATTTAGCAAGCAATAAACTCAAAAGGCTCACCTCCATAAACCAGGAGGCGGTAAAGGGGGTTGAGATGAATCCCTTAGAGAGTTTCTGGTTCAGGGGAGCCAACGGGGACAGGGTTCAGGGCTTCATAGTGAAGCCTCCGGATTTTGACCCCAAGAAAAAATATCCCACAGTTATGCTCATTCACGGTGGCCCCCAGGGGATGTGGGGCGACGATTTTCATCCCCGCTGGAATATATCCATGTTCGCTTCCCCGGGTTATGTGGTGGTTATGGTGAATTTCCACGGCTCCAAGGGATATGGGATAAAGTTCACTGACAGCATAAACAGGGATTGGGGAGGAAAACCTTACAGGGACATCGTCCTGGGGATGAAATACGCCATCAGGAAGTTCCCTTTCATAGATAAGGAAAGGATAGGGGCGGCAGGGGCCTCCTACGGTGGCTACATGATAGACTGGATAGAGGGGCACAACCCAGGGATTTTCAAGGTTCTGGTTTCCCACGCCGGTGTTTACGACCTTCCCAGCATGTATGGTGCCACGGAGGAACTCTGGTTCCCCCGCTGGGAATACGGTGGACCTCCCTGGGAAGTTCCTGAAATTTACCGTAAACTTTCCCCTTCTTCCTATGTGAAGAATTTCAAAACCCCGTGCCTGGTAATAGCCGGAGAGCACGACTACAGGGTTCCCTATACCCAATCCCTCCAGTTCTTCACTGCACTCAAGGAGATGGGGGTTGAGGCAAAACTCCTTTTCTTCCACGACGAATACCATTTCGTGGTTAAAGCCCGCAACAGAAAGGTCTGGTGGAAGGAGGTATTATCCTGGCTGGATGCTCATCTGAAAAGGTAACTTCAATTTTTTGAATTATGGTATAATTTTAAGGTGCCGAAGTGGCGGAATTGGCAGACGCGCTAGATTCAGGATCTAGTGGGCGTTGCCCGTAGGGGTTCGAGTCCCCTCTTCGGCACCAATTTTATTTTGAAAACAAAGGGGCTTTTCGCCGTTTCACTGGTTCTCTTCCTCCTTGGATTGCTGAATTTTTATCAGGCGGTTTTTTCCCCACCCATTTCCGACGGTGTGGAATGGAGTTGGAACCTCATAAGCCTTTCCTCAAGCGTGGAGGAGGTGTTTCCAGGAGATAAACTCAGGGAGGTTGGGGGAGAGGAGGTATCCAGTCTCCTTGCCCTCCACAGGAAGATTTCCCTTTTTTCCGAAGGGGAAGGAGTGGTTTACAGGTTAAAATCCCCTGACGGGGCTGAAAAACTCAGTTTCGTGCTCCTGAAGCGGAAGAGGGTAAGCCTTGCCTATGTGGTGGGTTTTGTAGTGGGAGCCGTTACCCTTCTGTTAGCCTTTTATCTGTTCTTCCGCATAAAAATTGAGGATGTAAGGGAGAGTTTTCTTTTCTTGGCCCTTCTTCTTTATTCCGTTTACGCCTTCAATTCCCTGAATACGGGAACCCTGCTGGATTATGCGTATTTTTATTTGAAGGAATTTTCTCTGTGGTTTTTCCCGGTTTATTTTTTATACTTCTTTTCCCTATTCCCTCACAGGGTTGAGACCAGGAAATTCAGAAAATCCTATCTTTTTCTTCTTCCGGCTATTTTTTCCTCAGGAGAGGTGGTGTTCCAGGCCTCTTTAAACAAAATTCCTCCTGTTCAGGTTTTGAGGATAAACCGCACATTCATGAGATTACATCTGGGATTCGTTGTGGTCTTTATTTTGATGGCGGTGGGATTGCTTACCTACCTGCTTTTTGAAATTCCCTCCCAGGAAGAAAAGGCGCAGATAAAATGGGTTCTGGCAGGTCTTGCTGCTGCCTTTGTTCCCTTTGCGCTTCTCTACGGAGTTCCCTATTTCCTTTCTAAGCCGGTTTCCCAACTGGGGGAACTTTCCGTCAGTTTCCACATTTTCCTCCCCTTAGCCTTCCTTTCAAGCCTTACCAAGTATCGTCTTCCCGATGTGGATGTAATTCTTAAAAGGGCCATGGCCTTTACCGCATCCTTTCTCCTGGTTCTGGGGATTTTTCTGTTTTTCGCCGTGGGGTTTTTCCCCAAGGAGAAAAGGGGGATTGCGGTTTTCGCCCTTTCCGGGGCAGTATTTCTGGCGGTTCTGATTTTTCCCTTTCTCTACGAAAGAATAAACAGGTTTCTGGACCGAATTTTTTACAGCGAATCCCTCAGGTACAGAACCCAACTTGTGGAAGTTGCCCAGGACCTGGCCGCTGCCAGGGAGTGGCAGAGCCTTGAGGAAAAATTGCCCCAGATAGTTTCCAAGGCACTTTCAACGGACAGGGTGGCTCTTTACGGATTCAACGGAAAGGAATTCGTGCTCATAGGCAAGATAGGGGATATTTCTCCTCCCGGGAAGATGTCCATCCCCTCTCTTCCTCAGGGCTATATCAGGCTGTGGAGGTTTTCCAAGAAGGACTCTGATCTGGGATTCCTCCTTCTGGGCCCCAAAAGGGACAGGAGTTATTACAACATTGAGGACATAGAACTTCTCATGTTTATTTCCCCTTATGTCACCCTGGCCCTGGAGAACTCACTCCTTTACATGAATCTGAATCGCAGGGCAAAGGAACTGGAGGAGTTGAAGGACTTCAACGAGAGCATAATTCAGAGCCTTCCCCTTTCCCTGATAGTCACCGACAGTATCGGAAGGGTGGTGGCCACCAACAGGGAGGCCGAGAAACAATTTCCACCACCCCTGCTTGACCGCCTTATTTCTTCAATTATGAGCATACCTGAGGGCATAGCAGTGGACCGCTGGTTGACTGACCTTAAGGGGGAGAAACGGCTCTATTCCATACTGAAAACCTCTCTGAAGAAGGAGGAAGGTTATGTTTTCCTGCTGGAGGACATAACCGATAATTTTATGCTCCAGCAGAGGTTAATGACCTCCGAGAAACTGGCAGCCCTGGGAACCCTTGTGGCGGGAATAGCCCATGAAATAAACACCCCCATTACCGGGATAATGAATTACCTGGAGTTCCTTTCCGAGGACCTTCCCGAGGAAAAAAGGGAACTAATGGAGAGGATTCAATCCCAGATAAGGAGAATTATAAAGACAGTGAGGAGCCTTCTCAGTTTCTCCCGCCGTTCGTCGGAGGGTTTCGTTATGGCGGATTTATCCGAGGTTATTTCCGATGTCAGAGAAGTGCTTAATGCCCAGATAAGAAAAAAGGCCATCAGGGTGGAAATAAAGGGGAAGGCCTCTGCCATGGTAAATCCCGACAGGATACAGCAGGTATTTTTCAACCTCTTTTCCAATTCCCTGGCAGCCACGGAGAGAGGCGGAAAAATAGAGATTAACCTGAGTGAGGACGAAGAAAAAGTTAGAATAGAATTTTCAGACGATGGTCACGGGATAAGGCCTGAGGACCTTCCCAAGGTTTTTGACCCCTTCTTTACCACGAAACCCGGGGGCACCGGCTTGGGCCTTTCAATAACTTTTGCCATAATAAAGGAGCACGGAGGGGAAATTGAGGTAAGAAGCAGGGAGGGGGAAGGAACGACCTTTATAATAACCCTTCCTAAAAGGAGGGAAAATGAACAGAGCCCTGGTAATAGATGACGAAGAAGTAATACAGGATGTTATAAGGAGGGTTCTTGAAAGGCACAGGATTTCCACCAGGGAGGTCTATACTTTGGAGGAAGCCAGAAAGCATCTGAACCAGGAATATGATCTTGTTTTTCTTGACCTCAGACTCCCCGATGGCAACGGTCTTGATATTCTTCCCCTTATAAGGGAAAAATTACCCTACAGTCCTGTGATTGTTTTAACCGCTTACGGCACGGTGGAATCTGCGGTCAAGGCCCTCAAACAGGGGGCCTTTGATTTTCTGGAGAAACCCTTTGCCCTGAAGGAATTTGAGGACAGGGTAAAGAAGGCCCTTCAGGTGAGGGAATTATATCGCCAGAACATAGAGTTAAAGAAGGAACTGGACGAAGTAAAGGGTTTTGGGAACCTCATAGGGAAAAACAGGCGCATGATTGAGGTTTACGATATGATTTCCAGGGTGGCAGAGACCGATGTTACGGTTCTCATTGAAGGGGAAAGCGGTACAGGAAAGGAGATGGTGGCCAGGGAAATTCACCGAAGGTCAAAGCGCAAGGGAAAATTCGTTGTCTTCCACTGCGGTAATATTTCCCCGGACCTTGTGGAGTCACATCTTTTCGGTCACAGGAAAGGTGCCTTTACAGGAGCCACCGAGGATAAAAAGGGCTTTATTGAGGAAGCAGAGGGAGGGACCCTTCTCCTGGACGACATACTGACCCTCCCATGGGAGACCCAGGCCAAACTCCTGAGGTTCCTTGAAACCAGGGAGTTCATAAAACTGGGGGAAACCAAGCCCCGCCGTTCCACAGCCAGACTGCTTATAGCCTCCAACAAACCTTTGAAGAAGGCAGTTGAGGAAGGAAAGTTCAGGGAGGACCTTTTCTACAGGATAAATGTGGTGAGGATAGAACTTCCGCCCCTCAGAAGCCGCAGGGAGGACATTCCCCTCTTCGTGTTCCATTTTCTCAAGGAATTTTCTAGGAAACACAATAAAAGGATTAAAGGCATAAAGGAGCAGGCCATGGACCTTCTGATGAACTACCACTGGCCCGGCAATGTAAGGGAACTGAAAAATGCCATAGAGAGTGCGGTTATCCTCTCCAGGGGGGAATGGATAGATGTGGGAAATCTCCCGGACTGGATTCTGCGGGGAAAGCCAACGGATGTGAAAATTTCCCTGGGCACGAAAACATATAAGGAAATGATGGAGGAGTTTGAAAGGACTCTTATTCTTACCGCCCTGAGACAGGCTGGAGGAGTTCAGAAAAAGGCGGCGGAACTTCTGGGCATGAATCCATCCACCCTTAGCATGGCCATAAAGAGGCTTGGGATTAAATAACCTCTATTTTCTTCTCCCCTTCCCATATCCCGTGAATATTGCAGGAGGCAACGGCGTGAAGAACGGAGGTTGTGTCTAAGGATAGGAAAAAGGAGAATCTCGGTTCCACCAGTGGAGGAAAAGGGTCATATCTCAGGACGAGAAGAGGAGGTCTGTTTTCCACTTCCAGGAAAACCAGAATTGAGAAAATGTGGTGGGGAAAGGTGTAGGGATGGGGTTTTTCCCCAACCCTTATTTTCACCTCAAAACTTTTGCCGGCTTTGACCCTTTCCGGCGCTTCAATTATTGGAACATGCCTTTGGGCTTCCTGAGCGTCATTCCCGAGAAGTTTGTCAAAACTCATGCTTCCACCTCCACAAATTTTGAGACAGCCCTGGCCTTCCAGTCCCTCTTGACGAAGAATGTGGCTGAAATTAATGAAGAAATGAAGGCGGAAAGAACCATGGCATACCAGATGCCCCGCAGGGCCATAGCCCTGGAAAGAAGGGGGGCAAGGATAAGGAGCAGGGTAACTCTTCCCAGGGAAACATAGAGGGGAGGCATGGTATCCCCTGAGGCCCTGAAGGCGGAGGAGAGGGATACATTAACGGCCACGAATATCTGGCCCACCAGGAAGAACCTGAGAACCTCCGCCCCTATTCTTGCTATTTCCTTAGAAAACAACCCCATGAGGCCTTCGCTCAGGGGAAAGAGAAGGAAAACTGCGAGTGCCATTACCGCCACGTTTATCCCGACGACTTTGAGAACCGTTTTCTCCGCTTCCTTCTCCTTTCCCATTCCCAGATATTGGCCGGCAACTATGGTGGAAGATATGGCTAAACTCATTATGGGAATCTGGACAAAATGCATAATTCTTCCTGCCACTCCCACCGCCGCAATTACCTCCTTTCCATATCCTGCTACAATCCTCAGCATAACTATCATGGTGAGGCTCATGAGGGTAAATTGAATCCCGGATGGAAGGCCAACCTTCAAAATTTTCCCTGCCAACTTAAGATCCGGTTTGTGAGGTATAAAGGGATTGGCTCCCAGAAGCTTGGCCAGTTTGAATAGGCCGTAGGCGAAGGAGAGGGCATAGGAGAGCCCGGTGGCCACCGCTGCGCCCTTTACCCCCATTTTCAGACCGAAGATGAATATGGGGTCCAGAACCATGTTGGTGATGTTTGATAGGACGAGTATGAACATGGGGGTGAAGGTATCCCCGGTGGCCCGGAAAAGGGAATTTATACCGAAGTTTAGAGTAAAGAAAGCGATGAAGGGAGCCAGGGCCAGCAGGTAACTCACCCCCTGGGAGGCTACAGAACCCTTTGCTCCCATAAGTCTCATGGCTGGCAGGGGAAAGGCGAAGACCAGAAGAGCAAGAGCAAGGCCGGAATAAAGGGAAAGGCTTATGGCCTGGGTTGAGAACTCAAGGATTTTTCCCCAATCCCTTTTCCCCTTGAACTGGGAAACATAAGCGGTGGCACCAACGGCGATGGTCTGGGATACGGTAAATACTAAAAAATTCACCACCGAAGCCAGGGAGACCGCCGCGATCTGGGAGGTTCCCAATCGGGAAATCCAGAAAATATCCACTAAAGCATACAGGTTCTGCAGGGTAAAGGATATAAAAGTGGGGACGGAAAGTATGGCCAGGTCCCTCAGGGAATTGGAATAAAATCTTTTGCCTCTCAAGAGGGTAATTATAGTATAATTTAGGCTAAATTATGGAGTTTATGGACCTTCACATCCAGGAGGAGGACCTCCTCAGGGAGATTGAGGAGGTTTTTGCCCAGACCCTGAAGACCGCAAGATATGTGGGGGGACCCTTTGTGGAGAATTTTGAAAAGGAGTTTGCCCGGTGGGTGGGGACGAATTATTCGGTCTCAGTAGGTTCAGGAACCCAGGCTCTCAAATATTGTCTATGGGCCCTTGGTATCGGAGAAGGTGACGAGGTCATAACCACCCCCCTGACCTTCGTGGCCACCGCCGAGGCCATAGCCAGTTTAGGGGCAAAGCCGGTTTTCGTGGATGTAAATCCTGAAACCTTCCAGATTCACGAGGAGAAGATTGAGGATGCCATAACCTCTAAGACTAAGGCCATTCTTCCCGTTCACCTATTCGGAGCCCCGGCGGAGATGGGAAAGATTATGGATATAGCCGAGAGGCACAACCTCTGGGTGGTGGAGGACGCAGCCCAGGCCCACGGTGCTCTTTACAGGGAAAGAAAAGTGGGGAGCATAGGCCATTGTGGGGCCTTCAGTTTCTATCCTACCAAGAACCTTTCAGCCATGGGCGAGGCAGGAGCCGTTACCACCGATTCCCAGGAGATTGTCCAGAAGGTAAGGCTAATTGAAAATCACGGCCAGGACAAGCCTTATCATTCCCTTTTTCCCGGGGAAAACGGGAGAATGGATGCCCTCCAGGCAGGGATTCTTCTTAAAAAACTCAAATATATAGACCGGTGGAACCGCAGGAGAAGGGAGATAGCGGAGATATACAGGAGGGAATTTTCAGGTTTGGTCAAGATGCAGAAGGTGGAGGAAGGTTCTGTTTCCGCCTATCACCTTTTCGTTATCCTACATCCCGGCAGGGATAAACTGCAGAGGGAGCTTGCATCGTGGGGCATTCCCACTAAGGTTTACTATCCCATCCCCCTGCACCTGCAGAAGGCCTTTTCCTATTTAGGCTACAGGAGGGGAGATTTTCCCGCTGCCGAAGGGATAAGTTCCAGCCTTCTTGCCCTTCCCATAGGTCCCTGGATGAAGGACAAGGATGTTTACAGGGTGGTGGAGGGCATGAAAAAAGCATTAAAAAAATAAAAGGGAGGGGAAAATGGAGCCCAAGGATGTTGAGGAGCTCATTAAAAGGGAAGGGGTAAAGTTTATTCAACTATGGTTTGTGGACCTTGAAGGAAACCTGAAAAGCGTTTCCATGCCCTCGGAAAGGTGGGGGGATGTTTTGAAATGGGGGGCTTCCTTTGATGGAAGTTCTATCCGGGGATTCTCCAGGATAGAGGAAAGCGACATGTTTTTAAGGCCGGACCTGAGCACCTTCTCGGTTCTTCCCATCGAAAGCCCCCATGGGAAGGTGGCCAGGGTATTCTCTGATGTTATAAAGCCGGATGGTTCATGCTACGAGGATTCCCCCAGGAGAATATTAAAGAGGATTCTTATGGAAGCGGAGGAGGAGGGGTTTAAATTCTATGTGGGGCCAGAGCTGGAATTCTTTTACTTCAAGACCAGGCGGGAGCCGGAATTCATAGACTTTAACGGGTATTTTGATTATGTTCCCCCGGATACCGGGGAAGCCATGCTTCGCGAGACGGTGGGAAGGCTTAAAACCATGGGCACAGAGGTGGAATATCTCCATCACGAAGTTTCCCCCTCACAATACGAACTGGACCTCCGCTACAGCGATGCCCTTTCCATGGCGGACACACTGATCACCGCCAAGTTCATGGTGAAGTATGTGGCAGAGAAAAACGGGTATTATGCCACCTTCATGCCCAAACCCATCCAGGGGATAAACGGCAGCGGACTCCACCTTCACCAGTCCCTTTTCAGGGGAGGTAAAAACGCCTTTTTTGACTCCAGGGATCCTTTTCTCATGTCAGAGATTGCCAGGGGTTATGTGGCCGGACTTTTAAAACACGCCAGGGAACTTACCCTAATAACCAATCAGTGGATAAACTCCTATAAAAGGCTGGTTCCTGGATACGAAGCCCCGGTTTACATAACCTGGGGGAGATACAACCGCTCTCCCCTTATCAGGGTGCCCGCTATCCCCGAGGAAAAGTCCTCTTCCATGAGGATTGAATACCGCTCCCCGGACCCGGCCTCCAACCCTTATCTGGTATTTGCTGTTTTGCTGAAGGCAGGGCTTAAGGGCATAAAGGAGAGGTATGAACTTCCTCCGGCCAGGGAAGAAAATGTCTACAGGATGGAGGCAAAGCGCAGGGCAGAGCTCAAAATTGATACCCTCCCTGGTAGCCTCATAGAGGCCATAATAGAGGCGGAAAGGGGAAATCTGGTAAAGGAAACCTTGGGAGATTCTGCCTTTGACAAACTCATAGCCTCCAAAAGAGCCCAGTGGGATGACTACCGCCAGATAATAACCGCTTACGAGATGGAGAAGTATTTCCCGGTTCTTTAGTTGAAATCCCTCCCTTTTTTCCTAATATAAAATTGTGGGAAAGACCGTAGGTCATTACGAAATTCTGGAAAAAATAAGCGAAGGGGGGATGGGGGCGGTATACAGGGCCAGGGACATTTATTTGGGCAGAATAGTAGCCATAAAAATCATCCCCTCAAGGATAAGGGATGAGGAGATAAGGAAGAAGTTAAAGAACGAAGCCCTTTCCCTATCCAGACTTTCCCACCCCAACATAGCCCTTCTTTACGAATACAATGTGGAGGGGAAGCTTGAGTATTTAGTGATGGAATTCGTGGACGGAAGTCCCCTTTCCTCGATCCTCAAAGAAAGAAGCCTTTCCATAGAGGAGGTTCTCGATTTTTCCCTTCAAATAGCAGAGGCTTTGAAGGAGGCCCATTCCAGGGGAATAGTTCACCGGGACATAAAGCCCTCCAATGTTATGGTTACCCCAGAGAGAAGGGTTAAGGTGGTGGACTTTGGGATTTCCAGTTTCTTTCAGGAAGGGGCTGCAAAGACCTATCATCGTCTCGGCACCCTGGGTTATGTGGCTCCCGAGGTCATCCTTAAGGGGGAAGTTACCCCCAAGAGCGATATTTTTTCCTTTGGAATCCTGCTCTACCGCATGGTGGAAGGAAAAACACCCTATCCCACCGGTGTTTATTATGACAGGGAAATGAAATTTATCCCCCCGCCTGAGATAAAAAGGGAGGTTGCGGCACCGCTGAAGGAGTTAATCTATGCCATGCTGAGGGAGAAGCCCCAGGAGAGGCCGGACATTTTCCAGGTTTGTCAGGTTCTTAAGGCGCTGCAGAGGGAGGAGACCACCCTGGCCGGGATAACCGAAATTCCCAAGGCCACCAAATTCCTTAGCCGCAGGTGGCTCATTTTGGCAATTACTATAGTCGGTCTGATAATCTCAGGGACGGTTGTTTATTTTCTCCTCTTTCACCCTTCCCCTTCTCCCGCCTTTTTCTATTTTCCCTCCTTTGAAAATGCCACGGGAAAGGGGGAATACAATTTCCTTGCCTTTGGCCTTGCCTCTGAGATAAGGAGGAGGCTTTCAGCCACCAGAGGTTTCGTTTTCGTTCCCTCCTCGGATGTGGAGGCTCTGTTGAAAAAGGGCCATTCGCTGAAGAGCGCAGCGAAAAAGGCCGGGGCTTCCTGGATGGTAAGGGGGAGTTTGAAGGAGGAAAGGGAGGGGCTGGTTCTTCATTATTCGCTGGTTAACCTGAAGAAGGGAAAGGGATTCGAGGACCGGGTTCCGGTGGTTAAAGGAAAATTCCAGGAGGATGTGAAAGAGGTATCAGAGAACCTCCTCCGGTGGACCAATTATCCGGCCAGGCCACAGGAGAAGGGTGCCAATCCCCAGGCCTACGAACTTTATCTAAAGGGCCTTTTTCTCCTGAGAAGTTCTAAAGTTGAAAGGGCCAATCTTGACCAGGCCAAGGAATTTCTGGAAAAAGCCCTTTCCTTGGAAAAAAGACCAGAATACTACATTACCCTTTCCCGGGTTTATTTTTCTTACATAACCCGGGGAGTGGAAATTAATCCTGATAACTACAGGCTATGCAGGTATTACCTTAGAAGGGCTAAGGAAATTTCCCCCCAAGACCCCTCGGTGCTCACATGGGAAGCTTATCTTGATATGGTTTTTAAGGAACCGGACATAATTTCCGCCCTAAGGAAGGGCGCCGGAGAGCTTGAAAGGGGGAACCTGGACCTGCGGATAGGCACGGCCATGGGGTATTTGCTGAAAATAACCGGTAATTTTTCCCTGGCAGAGAGATTCTACCGATTTTACGGAAAACTTTTCCCGCAAAACGATATAGTTAACCTTCAACTTGCCTGGACCCTTTACCTGGAAGGGAAAGGAGAGGAGGCTATTTCCCTGCTTGAGCCCTTCCTGAAATCCCATCCCGATGTTGCCTGGGCAAGAATTCTCCTGGCAAAATTCCTGGTGGCCCAGGGAAGGGGAAAGGAAGCCCTTGAAATTCTTAAACCTCTTCCTCCCCTGGTGCCTGTAAGATTGGTAAGGTATCAGGCGGAGAACTATCCAACTAAGAAGTTCAATTTTGAGCCTAATGCTAATTTACTCAAGGCAGTTTCCTACTCCGAAGACATGGCCTTGTGGACCGCAGAGTGCTATTCCCTTTCCGGGAAAAGAGCCCTTGCCCTGAAATACCTGAAAATTGCCGTAAATAATGGCTATTTAGTATGGAATTTCTTCCAGAGGGACCCCCTTCTTTCGGAATTAAAGAAAGAAAAAGAATACCGGGAACTTCAGAGCAAGGGAATGGATGAATTGAGGAAAATTTGGAAAAAAGAAAAGGTAATACTGGGGCCAATTATGAGGAAACTGGGAATTTAAGGAGGCTTAAAATGAGAAAAATCGCACTAATCTTTACTCTTATTCCCCTCCTCCTGGCTCCTTTGAGGGCCGGGAATCTGTGGGAAAGGGCGGACAGAATTGTAAAGGAGACCATAATAATCGATGCCCATCAGGATGTTCCCACCACCCTCCTGAAGGAGGATGTTTCCCAGCCCAGGGCCAAGGGGCATTTTGACCTTCCCCGGGCCTTTCTCGGAGGGTTAACTGCCCCCTGTTTTGCTATCTTCACCTCAAATACCTACGATGAAAATCACCCTGCAGAATTTGCCCTCAGGGAATTGGCCAGGGTTTACGAATTCGCATTGAAAAATCGGGACAGAGTGCTCATAGCCTATTCCTACAGGGACATTCTGAAAGCAAAAAGGGAAGGGAAAATGGCCATAGTTATAACCATGGAGAATTCCTCCCCCATAGAGAACCCCTCCCAGCTCCTGCTATGGAAAAAATTAGGGCTGAGGATGGCCATATTAACCCATATGAGCACCAATAAATACGCGGATTCGGCTACGGACCAGGAAAAATGGGGAGGGCTAAGCCCCCAGGGAAAAGAAATGATTAAGAGGATGAACCTTCTGGGCATACTCGTTGATGTTTCCCACCTTTCGGACAAAGCGGCAGCCCAGGCAATAGAACTTACCACTCTTCCTCCGGTGGCCTCCCATTCCTGCGTGAGGGCCTTTAATCCCATAGCCAGGAACCTTCCCGACAGTCTCATAAAAGCCATAGCCTCCAAGGGAGGGGTAATAGGAATAAACTTCTTCCCGGTTTACCTTTCTCCGAAGGTTTACAAGAAATGGCAGGAAATTTACGGCGAATTCAGGAAAAAGATGAAGAGCGAAGGGAGGGAGAAGGCTGTTGAGTTTCTTAAAGGGAAGGTTAAAGAACTGCCCACGGTAGGGGTTAAGGATGTGGTGAAGCAAATAAAATACATAGCCGACCTGGTGGGCATAGACCATGTGGGCCTGGGAAGTGATTTTGAAGGGATATCTGTAACTCCCAGGGGCCTTGAGGATGTGAGCATGTATAAAAACCTGGTATATGAAATGTTGAAGGAGGGATTTTCGGAAGAGGACATAAAAAAAGTGCTCGGGGAAAATTTCCTGAGGGTTTTCCGGGTGGCAGACAAGAGATATTGGAAAAACTTCCCTCAGATGGCAAAATAATATCGGTATGTGTTTGGCAGTGCCCATGAAAATTGTGGAAATTGACGGCCTTGATGCCGTGGCAGAGTTACAGGGAGTAAGGAGAAGGGTTCGCCTGGACCTGGTGGACGATTGTAAAGTGGGAGATTATGTGCTTATTCACGCTGGATTTGTTATAGAAAAACTGGACGAGGAGCAGGCGAAAAAGAGTCTGGAGACCTGGGAGGAATTTTTGTCCGCCCAGGAGAAATAAACTATTTGTTACCGTTTCCCTTGATTTCCTGATAGGCCCTGTGAAGCAGTGACGAGGTCTTGATCTGCCTGAAGGGTATGTCCTTGGGCGAGACTATCATTGAATTTATTATCACCGCCGATACCACCTTCCATGGCGTAAGGTCAAAAATGTTGCCCCTTGGTTTGCAGCCCCTGGGGGCCTGCAGGTGGTCTCCGTTTTCCCGATAGAGGGAGAAATAGGAGTTCAGGTGCCCGTAAAGGACCTTTGAGGTATGCCCTATTACGAAGAAGGGCTTCTTGAACTGCTTGGCTGCCAGAGCCAGGGCAAAACTTCCGGCCCTGTTTATTACCCCCTGGGAAGTTATGGCATCGCTCCCTATGAAAACCATCTCCGCCTCCTGAACCATGGCGGGAAGGAAGGCATCGTAGGTGAATTCCACCTTGTAGCCTAACTGAAGAAGTTTTTCCGCCATGACCCTTCCCTCGTAATACGGCCTTCCCTCGGAAAGAATTACCGTAAGGTTTTTTCTTTCCCTCTCCTCCATGGCTTTAAGCAGAGAGAGGCTATGGGAAAAGAGAACCACCTTTCCCCGGGGAGGCATTAAGGACGAAGCGATCTTCGCATTTTCCTCGGCTTCCCGGTCAATTTCCTTCCATATCATCCGCACCTCTTTATCGTTTTCCAGGGCGTTAAAAAAACGATGGAAGAAATTGATGAGAACCGCCATGGTGGGATGGGAATAAAGAAGATGGGCGATGGACCTGGCTATTTCCTCTACCTCCACTCCCCCTGCCAGGGCATCCATCACCGCATCGTAACTTTCCCGAAGTATTGCGGAGGAGCCTAAAACTCTGTTCTGGGAAAGTTCCATTAATCTCTCTTTCCAATCCATGCTTTCACCCCCAGGATTGTAATGTATATGTAGGTAAAGAAGGAAGTTTCCCATAAAATTGCCCTGAAACTTTGTCCGCTGAGAATCCCTTCTATGGACGACTTATCGGTGGGAGGTATAAAGGGGAAGTTCAGAAGTTTATTCCAGAAAGGGTAAAAGGGACGAAAACCTATGGGGGGATTGTGGTCCACCATGAAGAGGTCCAGAAATATGTGAATGGAATAAATGAGCAGAGAAAGGGCGGCCAATCTTATATTTTGGGTAAAAATATAAACCAGGGCAGAAAAAACCAGAGCGGCAAGGAAGGTGTGGGTTAAGCCCTGATGGTAAAACCCAGCCTTTTTTAAAACGGGAAATTTGTCCAGAAGGAGGTCCACATCTGGTAGTAAACCTACCGTTAAGAAGAAAACCATCCTTCCTGCCGAATATTCCTCTGCCGCCTGGATAATCCCCAGCGAGGTTAAACTATGACCAATTGGAGTTGGCACAATAATAGTATACTATAAAATTGTGAAAATCAAGCCGGTCAAGGTGAGGAGTATTGAAATTAAAGGGTTTGCCTTCTCCTGGGTGGAAAAGGAGGGGAGGGTTTTAAGGTCCTGTTTTTGCCCTCTGCAAAATTTAAAGGAAGAATTTCCATTTGCTGAAGAGGAGAAAGGAGGGGAAATTTACGAGATTCTAAAATTATATGCTCAGGGGATTAAAGTGGCCCTGGAGGAGGTTCCGGTAGTCTTAGAAGGGAGCGAATTCCAAAGGAGAGTTTGGAAATGGTTGAGGGGGGTGAAATTCGGGGAGGTGGTCACCTACGGTGAAATAGCCGCTGCCCTCGGGACTTCCCCCAGAGCAGTGGGGAGGGCTCTGGCTTCCAACAGTATTCCCCTTTTCGTTCCATGTCACAGGGTGATTGGCAGGGGAAGTTTAGGAGGATTTACCCCGGATGTTAAAATAAAAAGAATGCTTTTGACCCTTGAAGGAGGATATCATGATAAAAATGGGACACTGGAAGGATGTGCCCCCTGAGGAGATGATGGAGGGGGTTAAGATAAGATGGGTTATAGGAAAGGAACTGAACCCTCCCAATTTCTACTTCAGGGTTTTTGAAGTGGCTCCCGGGGCTTCAACCCCATACCATTCCCATCCCTGGGAACACGAAAGTTTTATACTGGAAGGCAAGGCAGGGATAAGATTTCCCGATGGCAGTTTAAAGGAGGCGGGGCCAGGAACCTATATCTTTATCCCGCCCAACGAGAAACACCAGTTTGTTAACTTAGGTGAGGGAACCCTGAGATTCATCTGCGTAATTCCCAAGCAGGATTAATGAAAGCCTTTTTCAGGATTTATTCGGAATACCGCGCCCTTATAAAAACTCTTGTCAGCAGGGAACTAAAGGCAAGATACAGGGGTTCCATCCTTGGTTTCCTCTGGTCCTTCCTGAATCCACTTCTCCTCCTGGTGGTCTATACGGTGGTTTTCGGTTTTATACTCCGGCCCAGGGATCCTGCCTTTGCGGGAAATCCCTTTAATTACGCGCTATTTCTCTTCTCCGGACTTCTCCCATGGGTGTGGTTCTCGGCCTGCGTTCTTGAGGCCACCACCCTCATCTTAATAAACGGCAACATACTCAAGAAGGTAATGTTCCCGGCGGAGGTTCTTCCCATAGTCAGCGTTACCGCAAATTTCATCCACTTTCTCTTTGGGGTTCCCATCCTCCTTGTTTTTGAAATTGCCCTGGGCCATCCCATTACCCCCTATGTTCTCCTTTCACCGCTGGTGATGCTGGTTCAATACACATTTTCCTTAGGGCTTTCCCTTCTCCTTTCCGCCCTGTCAGCCAACTTCCGGGACCTTCAGCACCTCATGGCCAATATAGTAACCCTTTGGTTCTTTGCCACTCCCATAATTTATCCTATGAGTTTCGGGGTAATACAGCAACATCGCTGGCTCAAGGCTATTCTGTACCTCAACCCCATGACCCACATAATTGAGGGCTATCAGCGGGCCTTTTACTATGGAAGCATGATTCCCTACAAAAGGCTGGGGGTTACCTTTATCCTCTCCCTGATACTTCTCTGGCTGGGGTACTGGGTTTTTGATAGATTAAGGGATACATTCGTGGAAGAAGCATGAAGGCAGTTATCCTTAAAGATGTCACCAAGTATTACAGAAGGTTCACCTCCAGAAGGAAGTTTCAGACCCTGAAGAGTGCCATACTGGAGAGAAACCTCTTCGCTCACCTCTCGCCCAAGGAGATTGTAAAGGCCGTGGACGGGGTGAGCCTGGAAATAGAAAAGGGGGAGACCTTCGGGATAATCGGGGAAAACGGCTCGGGCAAAAGTACCCTGCTTAAATTGATTGCCGGGATAACAAAGCCTACTTCCGGCACCATCCAGGTTAACGGTAAGGTATCGGCTTTAATTGAACTGGGGGCGGGATTTCACCCGGAAATATCCGGGCGGGAAAACATCTACATAAACGGAATAATGCTGGGGCTTTCCAAAAAGGAGATAGACGAGAAAATAGACGAAATCATAAAATTTGCGGAACTTGAAGACTTCATAGACATGCCTGTAAAGGCCTATTCCTCGGGGATGTACATGAGGTTGGGATTTTCTGTGGCCATAAATGTAAATCCTGACATACTGCTGGTGGATGAAGTCCTGGCAGTAGGGGATGCGTCCTTCGTTCAGAAGGGACTGGAAAAGATAAAGGAGATGAAGCGGGCAGGGAAAACCATAGTTTTCGTAACCCACGCCCTGGACCTTACCCAGAAGATTTGCCACAGGGTGGCGTGGATGAAGAAGGGGAAGGTTATGATGGTGGGCGAGCCCAAGGAGGTGGTGGACAGGTATCTAATGGATGCCCTGGGGAAGGAGTCGTCCGCAGAACTTAAGGCTACTTCCACGGACCGGTGGGGAAACAGGGAAATAGAGATAAAGGAAGTCTGGCTGGAGAACCTACAGGGAAAAAGGACCACCCATTTTGATTACGGGGAAGGGATGAGGATAATCATGAAGGTGGAAGCTAAGAGTCGCCAGGAGGACTTTGTGTTTGGGGTGGGGATTTTCAACAGTGAGGGGGTGAATGTCTACGGCACCAACACCCATCTGGAGTATTTCAAGCCTAAGGCCATAGATGGCGAAGCCACGGTTATATTTGAAATACCAGCCCTTCATCTGATTAATGGGACTTACACAGTGGATGTGGCAGTTCACAGGGAGGATGGTTTTGCCTACGATTACATAAAAAATGCCCTTAAGTTTAGAGTTCATTCCCTTAGCCGTGAGGTTGGAATCTGGAGGCCTCCCCATGAATGGAGATTTGAGGGTGGGGTTAAAATTGAACCTCCCCGGCGTAAAGATTAATCCTGCAGGTGTATACATCGCCTGAAAAAAGGGTTTTTCTTTTTAGGGACAGACCCTAAATAATGAATAAATGAAAATAAACACCATTGACGATTAAAATTTTCCTCAAGGATCAAGAATTTCGTTCATTTTCTGAGACTTAAAAAATAGAAAAGACTAAGTTCCACAGGGTTAATGACTACAGGAAAAAGATTCACAGAGACCTTCGCTTTGGCCCATCTTCCCCTCACCTTATGGATGACTACCTTCTTTGCCTAAGGGCAAAGGAATCAATGGAGAAAAGGCTGGGGGTTGCCCTCATCGCCAGCGATGGCAGGATTTACCTATATCTTTTCTTTTACACGGGCCCTGTGAGTGAGAAACGGACA
>JALVRF010000022.1 GCA_027025175.1 Candidatus Aminicenantota bacterium
GGACATTCCAGCACCAGAGGATATTATTTTTTACCCTCCTTGCCGGAGGGGGCTGCTGACAGCGGTGGGAGGCTAAGGGACACCTGGGATGAAAGGGACAACCAGAGGGCATGGACGAAGGATGCGGGGAAAAGCCCTGGATCTCCGGAAGTTCACTTCCCCTTTTAACTGTGGAGGAAAGAAGAAGTTTTGAGTAGGGATGAAGAAATTCAGGTCCCTCCTCCATTACCCTTCCGCCGTAAAGGACCAGGAAATCCTCCCCGAAGAAGAGGGCATCTTCCACAAAGTGAGTTATATAAAGGAGAAACCTCCCCCGGGAAAATTTCCTTATAACTTCCCTGATCTCAGCCCTCAGGGGAGGGTCCAGGGCTGATGTGGGCTCGTCCGCCACCAGAATCACCGGCTCAAGGGCCAGTGCAGAGGCTATAGCCGCCCTTTGCAGAAGCCCTCCGCTCAACTGGTGAGGGTATTTCTTCATAGCATCCTCAGGAAATTCCACCTGCCTGAGCCATTCCTCTGCCCTTTTCAAAGCGTCCTTTTTTTGCATACCCAGGGTGTGAATCAGGGGTTCAGCCACTGAAGATAAAATCTTCTTTCTGGGGTCAAAGGAGGCGTAGGGGTCCTGAAGCACGATTCCCGCCCTCCTGCCCCTCCATCCGTCTTCTAAGGGATTCACCCTTCTCCCGTCCAGAATCACCTCCCCATCCCATCGTAAACCGGGTTTTAAAATTCCGGCTAACAGAAAGCCCAGCGTGGACTTCCCTGCTCCGGATTCTCCCAGAATTACCTTAATCCTCCCTCTTTTTGAGGTAAAGGAAACCTCCCTCAAAATAAAAAATTTATCGGTTTTTACACTGAGATTTTTAACTTCAAGCACAAAAAAATTTTAATTGATTTTCCTTTTCTTCCCAATTATAATTTAGTTAATCTAAGGAGGTTTGATATGGGAAGAAAATTAATTCCACCAACTGTTCCCCCTCAACCCAGACACAAAAAGGAAAAACCGCCCTATAACACCCATGCAGAAAATTATTATTATCTGAAGCAAATGAGGAACAAAACTCCCATGGTGGTGGTTTTTCTTGACGGGGAGATTATAAAAGGAAGAATTGAGTGGTACGACGACAAAGTAATTAAGATTAACCGAGATGGGGAACCAAATCTTCTAGTTTTCAAGCACGCCATAAAGTATATTCTCAAGGATGAGGAGAACCTTAACCGATGATTGTTATTACAGGGGGAGATCCCGGGGGCATAGGACCGGAAGTAATAATCAGGGCTCTGGAGAAAACCGAGGGGGATTTTCTTATAATTGGCTCAAGGAAAGCCTTTGAGGCAGAGGGAAACAGGCTCGGACTTCACCGATGGAAAGAATACCCACTCCTGGATCCAGTCCCGGGCCTCACCCCGGAAACTGGAAATCCCCATGGGGAGGCCTCCTTTCTGTATTTTTTAAAGGCTCTGGAATTTATGGACTCCGGGGAAGGAAAGGCTCTTGTTACTGCTCCTGTAAGCAAGGCAGCCTGGATTTCTGAAGGGAGACAATTCTTAGGCCATACGGATTTTCTGGGAAAAAGGTATGGAAAAGCCATCATGGGCTTCTGGTCAGGTGGGATGAAGGTGGTGCTCTTTACCCACCATCTTCCCCTGAGGAGAGCCCTGGATATGGTAAATCAGGAGAACCTTAAAGGTTTTATAACCGACCTCCTTCCTTATCTGGAGAGATTCTTTCCCGGAGAGGAACTCATTTCCGCTTCGGTTAATCCCCACGCCGGGGAAGGGGGAAAAATGGGAAAGGAAGAAGAGGAAGTTATACGGCCGGTTTTAGAGGATTTCGCCATTGAGGGACCCTTTCCCTCGGATACCGTTTTTTTAAAGGCGGAAATAGAGGGAAAATGGGTTCTTTCCTTCTTCCACGACCAGGCACTTGGCCCTTTTAAACTGCTCCATTTTGAGGATGGGGCCGAGATTACCCTGGGCCTACCCTGGATAAGAACCTCCCCATGCCATGGGACAGGGTTTGAAATAGCAGGAAAAGGAGAAGCCTCCGGAGGAAGCATGCTGGCGGCGATAAAACTGGCTCTTAGATTATCTAATCTCCTTTGAACCAGAGCCTGAGCCTGAAGGAAAACATTTCCCTTAATAATTTAATTATCACCCCTGGACCTGCCAGGGTGGATTTCCCCCTCAACCTCGGGAAGTAATCCGCAGCAAACTGGAGTATAGTAAAACCTCTTCTTCTGGCCTTTATAAGTAACTCAGCGT
>JALVRF010000023.1:0-10545 GCA_027025175.1 Candidatus Aminicenantota bacterium
AAAGCACCACCTTAGCGGCCATGATAGAGCACATTAACCAGACTAAAAGGAGACACATAGTTACCATAGAAGACCCCATTGAATACCTGTTCAGGGACAAAAAATCCATAATAAATCAGAGAGAGGTAGGCCACGATGTAAAGAACTTCCTTCATGGGTTGAGGGAAGCCCTTCGTGAGGACCCTGATGTAATCCTGGTTGGAGAAATGAGGGACCTGGAAACCATAGAAACGGCCCTCATGGCAGCGGAAACAGGCCACCTTGTCCTTTCCACCCTGCATACCTTAGACGCCCCGGAAACCGTGAACAGGGTAATAGGTATGTTCCCACCTAACCAGCAGAGGCAGATCAGAATACAGCTGGCCTCGGTGTTAAAGGCAGTAATTTCAATGAGACTTATTCCCAGAAAGGACGGGAAGGGCAGGGTTCCTGCAGTGGAAGTTATGAGGGTAACCCCATTCATCAAGGACTGCATACTCAACAAGGAAAAGACCTTCCTCATCGCCGATGCCATTGCCAAGGGAACCTCTCAGTACGGCATGCAGACCTTTGACCAGTCCCTGTTCTACCTTTACCAGAGAGGCTTCATATCTCTGGAGGAGGCCATGCGCTGGGCCTCCAATCCCAACGAGTTCAAACTCAAACTTATGGGAGTGGCATCCGCTGCGGACATATCCAAGGAAGAAATGGAAAAAAGACTCATGGAGGATCAGGGGCTCCTTCCCGGAGAAGGGAAAAAGGACGAGCCAGAAATTGAGCGGTTCGGAGAATAAAATAAGGGAGGCCTCCCTGAGGTATCTGGAAAGAAGGCAGCACTCGGAAAGGGAACTTTTTCTTAAACTCAGGAAAAAGGGCTTCTCTCCGGACGAAATTCAGAGGGAAATTGAAAGGCTGAGGAAAATGGGTCTGCTTAACGACAGGGAATTCGCCATTAACTGGGCCATAGGGAGGAGGAAAAAACTGTACGGAAGAAAGAAAATAATCTGGGAACTGAGATTTAAAGGCATTTCTGACGAGATTGTAGAAGAAGCCATACACGAGGCCGAGGGCTTTATGGGGGAAAGGGAGACAGCGGAAAGGATTTTGAAAAAGCGAAGAATAAAGGACCCGGGCAAAGCCTACCGTTTTCTCCTGCAGAGGGGTTTCCCTTCGGAGATAGCCGCAGAACTTGCAGCGGAGGTGGAAAATGAAATCACACGAGATAAGAATTAAATTTTTAGAATTTTTCGCTCAGAGGGGACATACCATAGTCCCCAGTTCCTCCCTGGTCCCCACCGATGACCCCACCCTTCTTTTCACCAACGCAGGCATGAACCAGTTCAAGGATGTATTCCTGGGCCTGGAGCGAAGAAGTTATACCAGGGCCACCTCTGTTCAGAAGTGCATGAGAGCAGGAGGGAAACACAATGACCTGGAGGTGGTGGGACACACCCACAGACACCATACCTTCTTTGAGATGCTGGGGAATTTTTCCTTCGGAGATTATTTCAAAGAGAAGGCCATAGAATACGCCTGGGAATTGCTCACCCAGGTCTTTCACCTTCCCCCTGAAAGACTCTGGATAACGGTATTTAAGGACGACGAGGAAGCCTTCAAAATCTGGAACGAAAAAATAGGAGTTCCGGCGGAAAAAATAATAAAAATGGGGGAAAAGGACAATTTCTGGGCCATGGGAGATACTGGCCCCTGTGGGCCCTGTTCCGAGATTCACTACGACCTCCACCCGGAAAAGGACTGCTCCCTTCAGGATGAAAACTGCGACAGGTTTCTGGAGTTGTGGAATCTGGTTTTCATGCAGTTTAACAGGGACGAAAACGGCCAACTCCATCCCCTGCCCTCACCTTCCATAGATACAGGAATGGGCCTTGAGAGGATAGCCTCGGTTCTTCAGGGAAAGTTCAGCAATTTTGACATAGACATAATAAGGCCCCTCATAGAAGCAGTAGAGGAAAAAACAGGGTTAAACTACGGAGAAAATGAAGAACTTGATGTTTCCTTCCGGGTGGTGGCTGATCACATAAGGGCCATTACCTTTCTCATTTCCGACGGGGTTCTCCCTTCCAACGATGGCAGGGGCTATGTGCTGCGGAGGATAATAAGGAGGGCATACAGACATGGGAGGAAACTGGGGATATATGAGCCCTTCCTTTACTCCTTGGCCCCCTTAGTGGCCTCCCTTATGCACGAACAGTACCCGGAACTGCAGGATTCCCTGCAACTGGTAGAGAAAATAACCCGCATGGAAGAGCAGCGTTTCCACCGCACCCTCACCGTGGGCATGGAGAAATACGAGGAACTCCTGGAAAAACTCCAGGAAAAAGGGGAAAAATTAATCCCGGGAGAGGAACTCTTCGTCCTCTACGATACCTTTGGATTCCCCCTGGACTTTGCCGAGGAACTGGCCCGGGAAAGGGGATTTACCATTGACATGAAGGGATTTGAGGAAAAAATGGCTGAGCAAAGAAGGAGAGCAAGAAGTGCGTGGAAGGGTTATGAGGAAGCTGAGGAAAAGAGAAAATACGAGGGTTTTAAGACCAGGTTCGTGGGATATGAGACCGAGGAAGGAGAAGGCGAAATACTGGCCATCTTTAAAGGGAAGAAGAAAACTCCCTCATTGAAGGAAGGGGAAGAGGGGGAGGTAATCCTTGATCGGACCCCCTTCTACGGGGAATCCGGAGGGCAGGTAGGGGATACCGGCTGGCTCATCTCCTCGTCCGGGAAGGCCAGGGTAGTTGACACCAAAAAACCCTCCCTGGATACAGTGGTTCACATGGTCAGGGTAGAAGCAGGGGAAATAAAAGAGGGCCAGAAGGTGGAGGCCAGGGTTGACATGGAAAGAAGACGGGCCATAAGAAGGCATCACACCGCAACCCATATATTACACAAAGCGCTAAGAATGGTGCTGGGGCCCCATGTTCGCCAGAGCGGTTCAGTGGTGGAACCCGAAAGACTGAGGTTTGATTTCACCCATTACGAGAAACCATCCCGGGAGGAACTGGAGGAGGTGGAAAGGATAGCCAATCAGGCGGTTTTGCAGGATTATCCTGTTATCACCGAGGTGGTAAGTTTTGACGAGGCGGTAAAAAGAGGGGCCATGGCCCTGTTCCACGAAAAATACGGGGATAAGGTAAGAATGGTCTCCGTGGGAAACTTCTCAAGGGAACTGTGCGGTGGGACCCATGTGAGTAAGAGCGGCCAAATAGGTCTCATAAAGATTACCTCCGAGGAAAGCGTCTCCGCAGGGGTAAGAAGAATAGAGGCAGTGGCGGGTCTTGCTGCCCTCAGATGGGCCCAACAACTGGAGCAGGCGGTAAAGGAACTTCAGGAAAGGGTGGGCGTTCCCTTCGGCTCCATTGCAGAACATGTGGAAAAACTAAAGGCACAGTTAAAGGAAGCCAGGAAGAAAAAAGCAGGTCCCGTCCATGTGGATGCTGAACCCGAGGTTATAAAAGGGGTAAATGTATTCGCCCTGAAAATAGAAGGGAGCAGGGAGGAGGCTCATAACCTAGTGGATCAATTAAGAAAAAAGCATACCCCGGCTGCGGTCCTGGTGGCCTATCTCAGGGACGGAAGGCCCTCCCTAGTTCTGGGGTTAACCGAGGATTTAACGGGAAAAATAAAGGCCGGAGATTTGATAAAGGAGGTGGCAAAGGAAATAGGTGGAGGCGGTGGAGGAAGACCCGGTTTTGCCGAGGCCGGGGGAAGGAATCCTGAGGGCATAGGTAAAGCCCTGGAGAAATTCCGCAACATCGTGAGGGAAAAACTTTGAGATACTTAATTTTTCTTCTAATTTTATCCTTTCTCAGGCCTGAGATAGTAACCTATGTGGACGAAAACGGGAAACTGGTAATAACCAACATACCCTCCAGCAAACCCAGAAGAAAAAAATCGAAAAGATTGGTGGAAAGAAGCACATCCCCCTACGACGATATGATAAGGAGAATTTCCCGGCGCCACGGGGTGGATCCCAAACTGGTGAGGGCAATAATAACCGTGGAGTCCGGTTTCAATCCCGGGGCAGTTTCCCACAAGGGGGCCATGGGCCTCATGCAACTTATGCCTGAGACTGCAAGGAAATATGGGGCCAGCGATCCCTTTGACCCTGCCCAGAACATAGAAGCAGGGGTAAAATACCTCAGGGACCTGCAGCGGAAATTCAGAAACCTTGAGATGGTAATAGCTGCCTACAATGCCGGTGAAAATGCGGTGTCAAAATATCGGGGGATTCCACCCTTCAGGGAAACCAGAAGGTTTGTGAAAACAGTAATGAGCCTCTATAAAAAGAGAAGAAAAACTGTAATTTACCGTTGCCTGAGCAAAAACGGCTCGGTGATAGTATCCAATTCCCCTCCCCTCCCCCAGGACTGCATGGGACCCATAGAGAGGATAAAATAATCTTGACAAATTTGGTAGCATTTTATAGTAAATCTTTATAATAAAAAGGAGGAAAAAATGGGATTTTTAGAGGAAAAGGATAAACAGGAAATCAGGAAGATGCTCCAGGAAATGACCTCTCCGGTGAAACTCATAGTTTTCAAGAGTGATGCCAATTGCATGTACTGCCAGGAAACCGCCATGCTTATGGACGAGGTGGCCCAGCTCAACGATAATCTCTCCTTAGAGATAGTGGATGTGGACCAGGAGAAAGAAAAGGCCGAGACCTACGCCATTGACAAGGTTCCGGCCCTGGTCATAGAGGGCAGCAAGGATTACGGGATAAGGTTTTTCGGGATCCCTGCGGGATACGAATTCTCCGCGGTTCTCGGTGATATAATTGATGTTTCCAGGGGTGATTCCGGCCTGGCCAACCGCTCCAGACAGGAACTGGCCAAAATAAACTTTCCCGTAAGGATTCAGGTCTTCGTGACCCCATCCTGTCCCTATTGTCCCACGGCGGTTAGAATGGCCCATAAATTCGCCATAGAAAACGACAACATCAGGGGAGAAATGGTGGAGGCCCAGGAGTTTCCAGAACTGGCCCAGAAATACGAAGTTTACGCTGTTCCCAAAATAGTTGTAAACGACGAGGTGGAATTTGAAGGTGCCCTTCCTGAACCCCATTTCGTGAAACAGGTTCTGAGAATCATAAAATGAGCCTATGGGACATAGTCCTGATTGCGGCCGCTCTGCTCCTTCTTTTCCTGGTGGTTCTCTTCCCATCAAAACTGGGATTCAATTGCTGGAGAGCCCGCAGGTGGGGAGGAGCCAGGAGAAGGGGAAAGGGGGAAGGTCCCCGGGACTATGGATTTCGGCTCTAATACTTCTTTTTTTCTCCTTCTGCAGTCCCAAACAAACACCCCCTGGATTTTCGGGATGGTTTTCCGCCACCTCCTCCCGGGGGAAAATTAAAGGAAAATTTTATTTCTCCCCGGGAAATTTCCTGAGGATTGAGGCAGGGGGCTGCAGTTTCCTTATGACCCGGGACAGGGTTAAAATCTACGACCGGCGCAGAAGGGAAAAATGGGAAGGCCCATGGGTCCGGGTTAAGGAAAAATTCCCCATGCTCCCCGCCTTAAAGGACATGGAGGAGATATGGAGGGGCAGGGGAGTAATTGCCAGGACCAGGAAGGGATACCCCAAAATCTTCCTTTTCCAGAACTGGACAGTGGAACTTCTAAAAATAAAAAAGGGAGCAACCCCCGGGGGAAATCCCGATTATCCCGGGGTAAGGCTGGAAAGAATATGCTCAAGGTTCGTCCGTTAGCCAAGATAAACCTCTACCTAAAAGTGGTGGGAAAAAGGCCCGACGGTTACCACCTTATAGAATCCGAGGTCCAGACCATATCCCTGTGGGACGAGATGGGTCTTGAACCGTCAGAGGAATTTAGCATGGAGTGTTTTGGGGAAAAGGTCCCCTGCAACGAAGAAAATCTTGTATACAGGGCTTATAAAATTTTCGCAGAAAGATACCCCATTCCTGGCCTGAGGATCAGGCTATACAAAAAAATTCCCCCGGGAAGGGGACTGGGAGGGGGAAGTTCCAACGCAGCAGCCCTTCTCCTTGCCCTGAGCGAAATGTTCCGCCCGGAAATGTCCTTTGGGGAAATCCTATCCATGGCCCGGAGCATAGGAGCCGATGTTGCCCTTTTCCTGCTGGGAGGCCACCTGAAGATAAGTGGAATTGGTGAGAAACTGGAATCTTTGCCGGAAATAGAAGGATGGGCGGTGGTGGTGGACCCTGGAGTAGCCATCTCTACAAAGGAAGTTTACGAAAAATATGATTCCCTACGCAGGGAAGGATTCAATTTTGTCCCTTACGAAAATCATCTACTCCCCGCTGCCCTTTCTCTACACCCTGAACTGGAAAAATACCTGAAGGCAGGAATGAAACTTACAGGCAGCGGCTCAGCGCTCTTTAAAACCTTTCCTTACAGGTCCGAAGCAGAGGAATTTTATGGTAAAATTTCCTCCGGCAGGAAGTGGGTGGTGGACTTTGTCCCCCTTTCCCGCTATAGAAAATTAGTTCTTGGGGAGTAGCCAAACGGCAAGGCAGCGGACTTTGGATCCGCCATTTGGAGGTTCGAATCCTCCCTCCCCAGCCATAAAATTAAATGGAAAATTTAGCGGTTTTTTCAGGAAGTTCCAACCGGCCCCTGGCCGAAAGGGTGGTAGAATACCTGAACACCTCCCTGGGGGACATTGAACTAACCCAATTTAAGGATGGGGAGATATATGTTCAGGTCAAGGAAAATGTAAGGGGAAGGGATGTATTTTTCATACAGTCCACATCCAGGGATGCCAATTTTCATATAATGGAGGCCCTTTTAGCCACCGATGCCTTTCGCAGGGCGTCAGCCAGAAGGATAAACCTGGTCATCCCTTATTTCGGTTATGCCCGCCAGGATAGAAAGGACAAACCAAGGGTTCCCATATCCGCCAGGGTGGTTGCCGACCTCATGGAAAGAATGGGGGCTTCAAGGATAATCACCGTGGACCTTCACGCAGGTCAGATTCAGGGTTTTTTCTACATTCCCGTTGACCACCTGACTGCCCTTCCTTTATTCGTGGATTATTTCAAAAAATACGATGAACTCATGATTATTTCTCCGGATGCCGGGGGGGCGCCCAGGGCAATGGAAATGGCCAAGAGACTGTCCGCCCCCTTTGCCATCCTTTTCAAACGGAGGAAAAGGGCCAATGAGGCGGAGATAATTCAGGTGGTGGGAAACGTGGAGAAGAAAAGAGCCATTATAATTGACGACATAGCGGATACTGCCGGAACACTGGTAAAGGCCGCGGAAGCCATTTTGAATGCAGGGGCCCAGGAGGTTTACGCAGCCATAACCCATCCGGTTCTTTCTCCTCCTGCTGTAGAGAGGATAAAAAATTCTCCTATAAAGAAAGTTGTGGTAACCAATACCATAAAACTATCGGAAGAAGCGGAAGAATGTGATAAAATAGAAGTTCTTGACATAGCCCCCCTTATAGGGGAGGCAATTATAAGAGTGCACCAGGAAAGGTCTATAAGCGAACTTTTCCGTTGAGGAGGGAAAAATGGAAAAACTGGTAATCAAAGCCATTCCCAGAGAGGAAAAGGGCAAGGAAAAAATTAAAAAGGCCAGAACAAGGGGGTTAATTCCTGCGGTCATTTACGGGAAGGGATTAAAGGAAACCCGGCTCCTGTATATAGAGCACAAGGAATTTTCCACCAGAATTTTCAGGAGTGACATCAAAGGGTTAATTCTCCAGATTGAAGTCAACGGTGACAGTTATAATGCCATTTTGAAGGAAATCCAGTACCATCCCGTAACCTACGAACCCCTTCATATTGATTTTCTGGCCATAAGAATGGACCAGCCCGTGGAGGTTACTGTAGGTGTAAGGCTGGTAGGGGAGGCCATCGGGATAAAGAAGGGCGGAATGTTAGAATTTGAAACAAGAGAACTGGAAATCAAGGCCCTTCCTGATGCTATTCCCGAGGCCATAGAAGTTGATGTATCCGGACTGGACATAGGATATTTTGTGAAGGTAAAGGACATAACCCCTCCCCCTGGAGTGGAAATTCTTGAGGATCCTGAAACCGTCATAGCCCTTGTCACCGCTGAGCTGGAAGAGGAAGAGGCTGCCCCCGAAGAAGAGGAAGCCGCAGAACCTGAAGTTATAGGAAAAGGCAAGGAGGAAGGAGAAGGGGAGGAGAAAAAGGAGGAAGAGGAGAAGTAGTGTGGCTTTTTGTGGGGCTGGGGAACCCTGGAAAGTCCTATCGTCGCACCAGACACAATGCAGGATGGCTTGCTGTGGATCTCTTCGCTGAAAAAAAGGGGCTTTCCTGGTTTGGCAGGGATTCCTTCGTTTACGCCATGGGGGAAGATTTCGTTCTAATAAAACCGGTTACCTTTATGAACCTGAGCGGAAAGGCGGTGAGGCAGGCCTTTAATCTCTGGGGGACAGAGCGGGAGAAATTGGTGGTCCTCCACGATGACATTGACCTTCCCTTAGGGAAAATAAAACTCAGGTTAGGGGGAGGAACTGGAGGGCACCGGGGTCTGGAGTCGGTAATGGAGGAGATGGGAACCTCTGTTTTCGGAAGGCTTCGCATGGGAATAAACATAGGATTCAAACCAGCCAACCTGGCCGATTTCGTCCTTCAGGAATTCTCGGACCGGGAGATGGAAACCTTCCTCTGCTCGGCCGAGCGGGCCTGCCAGGCCATGGAGGTTCTGATGGAAAAAGGATGGGAAAAGGCCATGAACGAAATAAATGGAATGGCTCCTTGCTCCTTCCAGGACGAAGGGGCTAAAAACCAAAAGGAGGTGTAATAATGGAAATCAGGGAGTACGAAACGGTGTATGTTATAGCTCCCAACCTATCCGACGAGGAAACCCAGGCGGTGATGGACCACTACAGGGAAATTGTGGAAACAAATCAGGGTAAGGATGTGGAAGTGGAGGTCATGGGAAAGAGGAAACTGGCCTACGAAATCCAGAAATTCAACGAGGGCTTCTATGTTATTCTCCGCTACAAAACAGAGGGAGGAACCAACACGGTGGCCGAACTGGAAAGGAGAATGAGAAACGACGAGAAAATTATCCGCTTCCTTACAGTCCGCCTGGACAAGGAACTCAAGAAACCGAGGAAACTGGAGGAAAAGTGGAAGAGAAAAAGGTCAAAACTGGAGGAAAAGAAGGAACAGGAAAAGGAAGGAGGTGAACAATGAGGGAATCCAGACCTAACTCCCCGAGAAGGTTTCCAGTAAGGAAAAAATATTGCAGGTTCTGTGCTGAGAAAATAGCATACATTGATTACAAGAATCCCGAGTTACTCTCCCGGTTCATCACAGAGACAGGCAAAATCCTTCCCAGAAGGGTAACCGGAACCTGCCATTATCACCAGAAGCAGCTCACCAGGGCCATAAAAAGGGCAAGAATCCTGGCCCTTCTACCATTCACCGTGAGATAAGGAGGAGGCCATGAAAATAATCCTCAGGGAAGATGTAGAAAGGCTTGGCAGAAAGGGAGACATAGTCACCGTAAAAGACGGTTATGCCCGTAATTACCTTATCCCCAGGGGATTGGCCCTTCCTGTGACCCGGGGGAACATAAGGATGATTGAGGAGGAAAAGCGCAGGCTTCTCCGCCAGAGGGAAAAGGAAGCGAAAACTGCCCAGGAACTGGCTGACAGACTCTCCCAGATGGAACTTGAAATATACAAAAAAGCCGGGGAAAACGATGTTCTCTACGGCTCTGTTACTGCTGCAGAACTGGCTGAGGCCCTTAAGGAAAAGGGCTTTGAAATAGACAGAAAGAACATAATTCTGGAGGAACCCATAAAGAGGCTCGGGGTTCACTATTTTGAAGTGAGGGTTCACCACGACGTAAAGGCCAGGGTAAGGGTGGTGGTTAAGAAGGAAGAAGGGGAAGATTGATGTGACCATAAACCTCCCTCACAGTCCAGAGGCGGAAAGGGCCCTTCTCGGCTCCATTCTGGTGGACAACACCAATCTTGATAGGGTTCTTTCCGTCCTTGGGGAGGAGCATTTTTACCTGGAGGCCCACAGAATAATCCTGAGGGAAATGCAGGAACTTTACCAGAAGGGAGAATTTGACCTTCTGGTTCTGACTGAATCCCTGAAAAGGAAAAAACTCCTTTCCAAGGTGGGAGGGGCTCAATATGTGGCCTCTTTAGTGGACGGGGTCCTGGAGGGCCAGGACCTGAATCCCTACATAGAGATTGTTCTTGAGGACTACAAAAAGAGAAAGGTCATAGAGGAAATAGAAAGGATAAAGGAAAGGATAGGCACAGACTTAGAGAGCGCGGACCTGATAATCAACGAACTTCAGGAAAAACTTTTTTCCATCTCCGGGGAAAAACCCCGGGGTTTTATCCACATAGAGGAAGCCACCGATGAGGCCTTAGAATTCGCCGAGGCCGCCAAAAACAGCACAAGTTCCATAACAGGGGTAAGGACCGGGCTCAGCGATTTAGACCATCTAACCACCGGATTCCATAAGGGTGAACTCATCGTCATAGCGGGAAGACCGGGAACCGGAAAAACCGCCCTTGCACTGACCATAGCCCTAAACGCAGCCACCAGGACCGGAAACAACC